>CAZFJB010000018.1:0-11054 GCA_964519775.1 uncultured Oscillibacter sp. | reverse complement strand
GAGCTATCCCGTCACCCTGTCTGACGAGGATCTGAAGACCAAGGTCCTGGAGGTCGTCAAGGCCACCAAGAAGCTGGTGGACCTGATCGGTGCCGAGATCGTTGTCTCCGTGGGCCGTGGTATCTCCAAGGACGTTGAGGGCGGCATCGAGCTGGCCCGTCAGTTGGCCGACGCCTTCGGCAACGCCGTCGTGGGCGGCTCCCGTGCCGTCATCGACTCCGGCTGGCTGCCCGCCGACCATCAGGTCGGTCAGACCGGCAAGACCGTCCATCCCAAGATCTATGTGGCCCTGGGCATCTCCGGCGCCATCCAGCACAAGGCCGGTATGCAGGATTCCGAGCTGATCATCGCTGTCAACAAGGACGAGCGCGCTCCCATGTTCGACATCGCTGACTACGGCATCTGCGGCGACCTGTTCAAGGTGGTGCCTCTGATGATCGAGGCCATCAAGGAAGCCAAGAAAGACTGATCTACTTATATATTAAAGGAGTTTTGACATGAAGAGAAAGCCTCTGGAAGGTTTGAAGGTCATCGACCTGACCACCGCGCTGAACGGTCCCTTCTGCACCATGATCCTGGCTGACTACGGCGCCGAGGTCCTGAAGATCGAGCCTCTGGGCGGCGAGCAGTGCCGTACCTGGGGCCCCCTGGATGAGAAGAGCGGCGAGTCCGGCTTCTTCAACTACGTCAACCGCAACAAGAAGGGCGCTACCCTGAACCTGAAGACCGAGAAGGGCCTGCAGCTCTTCTATGATCTGGTGAAGGACGCCGACATTCTGGTGGAGAACTATCGCGGCGGCGTGACCAAGAAGCTGAAGATCGACTACGAGACCATCCGCAAGATCAACCCCACCATCATCTACGCTTCCGGCTCCGGCTTCGGTCAGTACGGTCCCATCACCCATCGCCCCTGCTACGACATCGTGGCCCAGGCCATGGGCGGCATGGTGAACCTGACCGGCTTCAAGGACACCGATCCCGTCAAGGTCGGCCCCTCCGTGGCGGACCATGTGGCCGGTATCTACCTGGCCGTGGGCACTCTGCTGGCTCTGCATCACCGTGATGTCACCGGCGAGGGCCAGCAGGTGGACGTCGCCATGTTCGACACCATCTTCTCCCTGCTGGAGAACGCCCTGGTGAACTACACCATCGGCGGCTTCATCCCCGAGCGCAACGGCAACGTGGACCCCTCCATCGCCCCCTTCGATATCTACGACTGCAAGGACGGCTTTGTGGCTCTGGGCGTGGGCAACGACAGACTGTTCCACACCTTCTGCGAGACCATCGGTCACGAGGAGCTGCTGGAGGATCCCCGCTACACCACCAACGAGCTGCGCTGCCAGAACTATGTCCCCGATCTGCAGACCGTGATCCGCGACTGGTGCAAGGATTACAAGAAGAGCGAGATCGAGGAGATCATGGACAAGGCCGGCATCCCCTGCGGCCCCGTCCTGAACGTGAAGGAAGCCATCGAGCATCCCCACATCCAGGCCCGCGACATGATGGTCCACTGCGTCCATCCCACCGCCGGCGACCAGTATTTCCAGGGCTGCGTCATGAAGCTGTCTGAGACTCCGGGCAGCGTGGACTTCGCTTCCCCCATCCTGGGCCAGCACAATGCCGAGATCTTCGGTCTCACCGAGGAAGAGGTCGCCCAGCTGCGTGAAGAGGGCGTCATGTAAGCACCCCCCCTGTTTTTTGGCGGCAAGGGGCGTCAAGCGGACGCCCCGCCCCGCTTCAAAAATATTCTTTCAAATTTAACGGAGGTATTTGTCATGAGAAAAGTTTCCTTTCTGAGCTACAATATGACGCAGGCCGACGGCGCCAATCCCGATGGTCTGATCCCTGTTGGCCGTCAGTTCGACTTCATCGGCGACGTTGAGACCGAGGAAATGATCCTGTGCGACGGTGACGAGTCCCTGTGCCTGGGCTACACCGACGTGGTCTGCCACCATGATGTCTATGTGGGCGACATGATGGACTACAAGGCCACCCTGACCCATGTGGGCAACACCTCCCGCGACTGCCGCATCGAGGTCTACAAGCTGGCCACTCCCGCATGGCGCGCCGGCAAGACCGACTGCAAGCCCGGCGACATGGTCTGGTTCGACGAGCCGGTCCTCTGCACCGAGGGCAACGTCCGTCTGGTGGTCAAGAAGCACCTGCAGCGCGGCGAGCAGCCCGACGGTGCCGTGAAGGATCCCTGGGCCGCTAACGACGACTTCCCCACCGAGGTGGAGGGCGACGGCGACGAGATCATCTTCCGTTACAGAATGTCCGACCGTGACGTGTTCTACGGCGGCGGCGTTGTCAACGGCGCCCGCAGCCTGACCCTGATGAACGATGCCGCCAACCGCCTGATGGCCAAGGTGTTCCAGAACACCGGTCACTGCGTGGGCGTCAACAAGGTCCGTCTGTACACTCCCTGCTTCGCCGGCGACTACATGGAGTATCATGCCAAGCTGATGAAGAAGGAAGGCAAGAAGGCCGTGATCCAGGTCCGTTCCTACAAGATCATCGAGGTCCCCGCCAATCCTCCCTATCCCAGCTCCATCGACGTTCTGCCCGATCCTCCCCTGTCCACCATCGTGGAGTACGTCTACGAGGCGTATTGATCGCTCTGAACCGCACGGAGGGAACAGCATCCGCTGTTCCCTCCGTTTTTTTGCCGCCCGCCGCCGGGATCGCGCCCCGCTCCGGCACCGCGCCGCCGGTACAAAGCAGCCGGGACCCGATGGGTCCCGGCTGCTGCTCGTTCATTCGCTTTTCTTCGCGGGCTTCGTGATCTTCTCCACGGGGATCATGATCTTGGTGACGTGCTCGTTCACATTATTGATGTCCAGCGGGGAGATGATGAACTCCTCCGAAATGGGCCCCACGATCTTGTACTGGTTCTGGTTGATCCACTGCACCAGGCGCACATGGCTCTGGATAATGTCTGCGTAGTTGCCGATGTGGATCAGGGTGGCCGCCGTGAAATCACCGAAGGTGCGGTAGTCCCTGGCCGCGCCCACATCCTCCACGGACATTCCGAACTCAATGTCCGTGTCCGTGTAGAGGAACTGCTCCAGCGGATTGGAATAATACGTCACGATATAGGAGCCGTCGCTCTTCAGCTCCAGCTCGTCGCACAGGTTGCTCAACTCCACCCACCGGTCCAGGGACACCTCCGTATTGGCGTAGTTGGCCATGGTCTTGCGGGTGTAAACGAGCTGGGTGACAGGGATCGTCTCGATGTTCACCGCGTCGGGGTCCAGTCCCTCCTTGCCCTCCAGCAGGTCCACGCCGGTCTGCAGCCGCTCCCGGAAGCCCTTGATGCAGCAATAGTTCCGCTCCAGACTGTGGATCTCCTCCAGCAGCTCGTCCAGCTTCGTCTCGATGCTCCGCTCCAGGTCCTCGGCGGTGTTCCCGGTGATGATGGCCTGGATCGCCTTCAGGCCAAAGCCCATTTTCCGCAGCTTGCGGATGATGCAGAGAGTAATAATCTGGTCCTTGCTGTAATAACGATATCTACTGGACTCGTCCCGGAACTCAGGCACCACCAGCTCGATCTCATCATAATAGCGCAGGGTCTTGCTGGGGATATTGCAGATCTCTGAGACCTCTCTGATGGAAAATCTACCGGCTTGCTCCATGTTCCGTCCCCCTTGATGGCTGAATTTTTTAAATCATAGGTATCATAACACAAAGGTTCGCGTTTTTCAAACCGAATCTGAGAGAATTTGCGTTTCTTCCCCGCCAGAAGCCGATTTTCCCCAAAAGTTTACAGCGGCAGAAAGGTTTTCCCGGCCGGCCCCATTAAATTGTGATTTTTTTCTCAGGGTTCCTGTTGACCTTACCGCGAGAGGAGGGTTTACAATTCCCAATGTCGGGTGTTTGTTTTATCACAAACTTCTTTACCCAGCAGAAATTTTTTAGTTGCATTATGCAATAAGGCGTGCTATAATGTAACCAGTTTCTAGGGGAGATTGCACAAAGGAATTCTATTTCATATGCACAAAAACCTTTGCCTCTCTTTGTTGAAAGTGCCAAAAGTCTCCCGTTTCCCCCTCATTCCGCCCTGCCGGGCGGCATCAAACTGTTTGATCTCCGTGCGATTTTCACAGGTCCGCGGGTCAAAAATATGCCGGAAACGGCAAGCGATCCCCCCTTCTGGAGATAGGAGACCATTTTTTTGTTTTCTTAATCCCTGACGAGGGAATCTATATTTAAGAAAGGTGAGTGTATTTCATGGATCTGATTATCAAGAATGGCACCATCGTCACCGCAACTGAGATGTTCAAGGCTGACATCGCAGTGAAGGACGGCAAGATCGCCGCCATCGGTCAGGACCTGCCCACCGACGGCTGCGCCAACGTTGTTGACGCCACCGGCAAGCTGGTCCTCCCCGGCGCTATCGACGCCCACACCCATCTGGCCATGCCCTTCGGCGGCACCATCTCCTCCGACGATTACTTCGCCGGCACCCGCGCCGCAGCCTGCGGCGGCACCACCACCGTGTTTGACTACGTCATGCAGGACTTCGACGAGAACATGGTCGATTCCGTCAAGCGCAGAGACGCTATGTGCGCTCCCGACGCTGCTGTTGACTATGCCTTCCACGTTGGCGTGAAGGACATCCACGGCGACCTGATGGACTCCATGAAGGAAGCTGTCGATTTCGGCGTTCCCTCCTTCAAGGTGTTCATGGTTTACGACTTCGGCGTGAAGGACGGCGTGTTCTATCAGGTGCTGAAGAAGTCCAAGGAGATCGGCGCTCTGATCAACGTCCATGCTGAGAACAACGAGATGGTCAACACCTTCTCCCAGCAGTTCATCGAAGAGGGCAAGACCAGCGCCTGGTATCACTATGCTTCCCGTCCCGAGTTCGTCGAGGCTGAGGCCGACTCCCGCGCCATCGCCTGGGCCAAGTCTCTGGACGCTCCTCTGTACATCGTTCACCTGGCCAACAAGGACGGCGTGAAGTACGTCTCCGATGCCAAGCAGGAAGGCTATCAGATCTACGCTGAGACCTGCCCCCAGTATCTGGAGTTCACCTCTGACGTTTACAAGCGTGAGGACGGCCGCAACTTCGTCTGCTCCCCCCCGATGAAGGGTCAGGAGAGCCAGGACGCTCTGTGGGCTGCCATCAAGCGCGGCGACATCGACACCATCGCCACCGACCACTGCCCGTTCCAGCAGCACGAGAAGGATTGGGGCCTGAACGACTTCCGCAAGATCCCCAACGGCTGCGCCGGCATCGAGAATATGTATCCCTATATGCTGGGCAAGGCCAACGACGGCGTCATCCCCTTCACCAAGGCTGTTGAGCTGTGCTCCACCAACCCCGCCCGCATCTTCGGCTGCAAGGACAAGGGTTCTCTGGCCGTTGGCAAGGACGCTGATATCGTCGTCTATGATCCCAACAAGAACTTCACCATCACCTGCGACAAGATGCACTCCGATTATGACCACACCATTTGGGAGGGCAAGGAAGTTCACGGTTATCCCGTTCAGACCTATTCCCGCGGCCGCCTGGTCTATGACAACGGCGAGTTCGTCGGCGAGAAGGGCTGGGGCAAGTTCGTTAAGCGCAGCCTGAAGTAAACCTGTACCTTGATAAGCTCTATATTAAGTCTCACCGTTTTTCGGTTCTGTAAAGGACCCGCGACGCTCTGATCCACGATTTGGTGTGTAACTCCTGGGAGGCCCTCCGGTTTTAGGCTCTAAAGCCGGAGGGGCCCCGGAGCTGTGGATGAGAACTCCGTGGTGCCTGAGATTACAGGCACGAACTGCGGCGCGGCTTATTAGAGATATAAATTTAACGGAGGGAATTATGAGTAAACTTACACAGCAAGAGCACAATGGTCTGTATGAACTGACCGCTGAAGCCCGCGCAGACCTCGCCAAGTCCAAGTATTTTAACGACGACCTGGCCCCCACCACAGTTGCACAGAGAAACTGGTCCACCACCAGCATCACCAACCTGTGGATCGGTATGTCCATCTGCATCCCTTCCCTGTCCCTGGCTTCCTCTCTGATCGGCCTGGGCGTTTCTCCCCTGCTGTCCGTTCTGAACGTTATCCTGGGTAACATCATCGTTCTGATCCCCATCCAGCTGAACTCTCAGATCGGTACCAAGTACGGCATCCCCTTCCCCATCTTCTCCCGTATGGTGTTCGGTAACAAGGGCGCGCAGATCCCCTCTCTGGCCCGTTCTGTCGTGGCCTGCGGCTGGGTCTCCATCCAGTCCTGGGTCGGCGGCGGCGCTATTGCTGCCCTGATCGGTATCGCGATCCCCTCCCTGGTGGAGCCCACCAACACGATCGCTATGCCCGGTAACCCCGCTGTCCAGGTCGGCCAGCTGATCGGCTTCTTCCTGTTCATGGCTCTGGTGTTCTGGGTTGCTTACAACGGTCTGGATCAGGTCAAGTGGGTCCAGGATATCGGCGGCCCCATCCTGGTGGTTGTTATCCTGCTGCTGGGCTACTGGTCCATCGATATGCTGCATGACGGCGGCTACACCCTGGCTCAGGCCTTCTCCGAGGGCAATGACTGGGCTCTGATCGAGCAGAACGGCGGCTTTGCCTTCGTGTACATGGCTGGTCTGACCGGCAACATCGCTTTCTGGGCCACCATGGCTCTGAGCATCCCCGACTTCTCCCGTTACGCTTCCAGCCAGAAGTCTCAGTTCCGCGGCCAGCTGTATGGTATGCCCCTGCCCATGGCTCTGTGCGCAATCGTCGGCGCTATGTTCGGTATGGCTACCAAGCTGACTCTGGGCGAGGCTATGTTCGACCCCACCACCCTGTTCTACTATGTTGACAACAAGCTGCTGGTCGCCATCGCCGCTATCGGCGTTATCATGGCCACCATCACCACCTGCGTTGCCGCTAACGTGGTCGCTCCCGCCAACGGCTTCTCCAACCTGAGCCCCAACAAGATCTCCTACAAGAAGGGCGTCGTCATCACCATGGTCATCGCCATCGTGGTCATGCAGCCCTGGTTCATCTATGGTTCCGGCGCCGGCTACATCTTCACCTGGCTGAACAACTATGGTACCATCATCGCTCCCATCGCCGCCGTTCTGATCGCCGACTATTTCTTCGTCAAGAAGAGACTGGTCGATGTTGCCGGTCTGTACGCTGGTGAGGGTGGCCGTTACTGGTACAACGGCGGCTTCAACGTTGCCGGTGTTATCGCCTGGCTGGTGTCCTTCCCCATCCCCATGCTGTGGAACACCGTGTTCGGCTGGAGCGCTGCTTCCGGTTCCGCTCCCAACTTCATGCACTATGTCGCTGCTAACGGCTATCTGGTGTCCTTCGCCATCGCCATCATTGTCTACGTCCTGCTGATGAAGCGCTACGAGGGCAAGGAAGGCTACGGCTTCGTGACTCAGGCCGAGCATGACGCCTTCACCGTTGCGAAGTAATCGAAACCCTGAAATCTGTTATCCCTATTAACCTCTGGACATTTTAAGAAAGAAGGCTCTCATTTATGTTTAAGTGCGATGTTAAGAGAATGGGCGAGAAGATCCATACCTTCTCTACGTTCGGTGACGCAGGTCACGGCGGCATCACCCGTTATTCCCTGTCCGACGCGGCCAAGCAGGCTCGTGAGTATTTCGTGCAGAGAATGACCAAGATCGGCGCGACCATCACCACCGACGACATGGCCAACATGTACGCGACTCTGCCCGGCACCGATCCCAACGCCAAGCGCATCGTCATGGCTTCCCACTGCGACTCCGTGAAGAACGGTGGTAACTACGACGGCATCCTGGGCGTTATGGGCGCTATGGAAGTGCTGGAGACCATCGCCGCTGAGAACATTCCTCACAAGCATCCTCTGACCGCCATGATCTGGACCAACGAGGAAGGCTCCCTGTATCCTCCCGCAATGATGTCCTCCGGCGTCATCTGCTACGACTACCTGCCCGCCGACATCGCCAAGGGCTTCAAGCATGAGAATATGCTGGCCTCCAAGAGCGTGCTGGACGGCAAGTCCACCTTCGGTGAGGCTCTGGAAGCTTCCGGTTACAAGGGTGACAAGGCCAACCGCCTGAACCCCGAGCAGTACAAGGCGATGTTCGAGCTGCACATCGAGCAGGGCCCCATCCTGGAGGATGCCGGTCTGAACGTTGGCGTTGTTGACTGCGTGCTGGGTATGTTCAACACCCGTGTCCGCTTCTATGGTCAGGCTGCCCACGCTGGCACCTTCCCCATGAACAAGCGTCAGGACGCTCTGTTTGCAGCCGCACAGTGCCTGTGCTACCTGCATGAGGAGATCGACAAGCTGGGCCGTCCCGAGCTGGTCTACACCACCGGCGAGATCGTGGCTCATCCCTGCGTCCACACCGTTATCCCCGATTATGTGGACTTCTCCATCGACGTCCGTCACGAGGATCCCGAGCTGCTGAAGAAGGTCTATGAGATCGTTCACGGCTGCGCCGATAAGGAATGGGCCAAGTGCCGCTGCGAGGTCGTCGATCAGTGGAACCGCGACACCGTGTATTGGAACAAGGAGCTGGTCGGTTACGTCCGCGAGTCCGTCGAAGAGCTGGGCATCCCCCACATGGATATCCACTCCGGCGCTGGCCACGACGCTCAGTTCGCTTCCTACATGCTGCCCACTACCATGATCTTCGTCTCTTCTGAGAAGGGCCTGTCTCACTGCGAGCCCGAGCACACCTCTGACGAGGTCTGCACCGACGGTGCCAGCGTCCTGCTGAACGCTGTCCTGAAGTGCGACGCTGCTGACTGATCTCAGCTTCGACATCGATCATAAGTAACCCAATGGATGGAGCCGCCTGATCCCAGACGGCTCCATCCTTCATCCGGAGGAAAAACCGCCGGATATCGTCTCTATCAACCGCAAAAAGGACATGAAAGGAGTGCTCAATTTGAGTAAAGTAGTGAAATCGACCTATCTTGCCGAAGCAGTCGCTGGTTTCACTCCCCGCACCGCGATGGAGGAGGCCGCCCGCTGCCTGCTGTGCCATGACGCGCCGTGCAGCCAGGCCTGCCCCGCCGGGACCGACCCCGCCAAGTTCATCCGCTCCATCCGGTTCAGAAACGTGATGGGCGCGGCTGAGACCATCCGTGAGAACAACGTGATGGGCGGCACCTGCGGCTATGTCTGCCCCTATGACCGTCTGTGCGAGGGTGCCTGCAGCCGCTGCGGCATCGACAAGCCCATCCAGATCGGCCGTCTGCAGCGCTATGCCATCGAGCAGGAGAAGGCCGTGGGCCAGAAGACCCTGACCGCTCCCGCCGAGAAGCTGGGCAAGGTGGCCTGCATCGGTGCCGGCCCCGCTTCCCTGGCCTGCGCCGCCAAGCTGGCTCAGGCCGGCTATGAGGTCACCATCTACGAGGCTGAGGCCAAGGCCGGCGGCGTGCTGACCTATGGCATCACTCCCTCCCGTCTGCCCCAGGAGGTCGTGGATCACGACGTCAAGCAGGTGGAGGACCTGGGCGTGAAGTTCGTGTTCAACACCAAGGTGGGCAAGGACATCCAGATCGCCGACCTCCAGAAGGAGTACAAGGCCATCTTCGTGGGCGCGGGCCTGTGGCAGGCCAAGCTGCCCGATGTCCCCGGCACCGAGAAGACCGGCGTCATCACCGCCGTGGACTTCCTGAAGGCCGCCCGCACCTCCGGTGGTACTTACGCC
This sequence comes from uncultured Oscillibacter sp., assembly GCA_964519775.1. GTDB lineage: Bacteria > Bacillota > Clostridia > Oscillospirales > Oscillospiraceae > Oscillibacter. Next base: position 1,405 of record CAZFJB010000018.1, on the reverse strand, counting down.
CCCGGCAAGAAGGTGGTCGTCATCGGCGGCGGCAACGTGGCCATGGACTGCGCCGTGACCGCCAAGCTGCTGGGCGCTGAGACCGCTCTGGTCTACCGCAGAAGCATCGAGGAGGCTCCCGCCGAGATGGCTGAGATCCAGCACATCGTGGACCTGGGCGTTTCCATCACCACCGGCTTCGCTCCCGCTGAGGTCGTGGGCGACGGCAAGGTGGAAGGCATGAAGTTCACCGGCCGGGACGGCGTTTCTGAGCTGACCATGGCCTGCGACACCGTGGTGTTCGCCGTCGGTCAGGCCGCTGAGGACATGACCGCTGTGGCTCCCGTGGCTGTGAACGAGAAGGGCCTGATCGTTGTGGACGGTGCCAGGACCAATGTGGCCGGCATCTTCGCCGCGGGCGACGTGGCGCACGGCGGCAAGACCGTTGTGGAGGCTGTGGCCGCCGGTAAGGCAGCCGCCGCTGAGATCGTGGATTACCTGAAGTAAGGAAAGGAGGAAGAATTATGGCTATCAAGAAGGATCTGTCTATCGACTATTTGGGCGTTCATTGCGAGAATCCGTTTTTCCTGTCTTCCTCCCCTGTCGGCGGCAACTATGACATGGTCGCCAAGGCCTACAAGGCTGGCTGGGGCGGCGTGTTCTTCAAGACCGTTGGCATTTTCGTGGCGGACGAGTGCTCTCCCCGCTTCGACAACGTGAAGAAGGAAGACACTCCCTGGCTGGGCTTCAAGAACATGGAGCAGATCTCCGACAAGCCCACCGAGAAGAACTTCGACTTCATGTATCGTCTGAAGAAGGACTTCCCCGAGAAGATCATGGTGGCGTCCATCATGGGCTCCAACGAGGAGGAGTGGCGGAAGCTGGCGAAGATGTGCGACGAGATCGGGGCCGACCTGATCGAGGGCAACTTCTCCTGCCCCCAGATGACCTCTCACGCCATGGGCTCCGACGTTGGCACCAACCCGGAGCTGGTGCGGGCATACAGCAAGGCGGTCTCTGAGACCACCAAGATCCCCTTCATCGCCAAGATGACCCCCAACATCACGGATATGTGCGTGTCCGCGGTGGCGGCCATCGAGGGCGGCGCGAAGGGTCTGTCCGCCATCAACACGGTGAAGTCCATCACCAACATCGACCTGGAGAACATGACTGCCATGCCCGTGGTGGACGGCAAGTCCTCCATCTCCGGTTACTCCGGCGCGGCGGTGAAGCCCATCGGCCTGCGGTTCTGCGCCAATATGCTCTCTGATCCCCGCCTGAAGGGTATTCCCATCTCCGGTATCGGCGGCATCGAGACCTGGCGTGACGCGCTGGAGTTCCTGCTGCTGGGCTGCCGGAACGTGCAGGTGACCACCGGTGTCATGCAGTACGGCTACCGCATCGTGGAGGATATGGCCAACGGTCT
>CAZFJB010000017.1:0-11202 GCA_964519775.1 uncultured Oscillibacter sp. | reverse complement strand
ACCGCACCATGGCGGAGTGCGGCCTGACCCATGACGAAGGCCCCGATGTGGGCGGCCCCACCGGCCCCTATATCCAGTCTGAGCGCCGGGACCTGTACCTGCCTTACGCCCAGCTTCTGGTGGAAAAGGGCGCGGCTTACTACTGCTTCTGCGAAAAAGCGGAATCTGAAGAGGATTCCGGCGACTTCGACCGGGCAGACGATCCCTGCCGGGACCTGAGCGCCGAGGAAGTGGCCGCCAATCTGGCCGCCGGCAAGCCCTATGTCATCCGCCAGCGCATCCCCCATGAGGGCACCACCACCTTCCACGACGTGTCCTTCGGCGACATCACCGTGGAAAACAAGACCCTGGACGACCAGGTGCTTTTGAAGCGGGACGGCCTGCCCACCTACAATTTCGCCAACGTGATCGACGATCATCTCATGGGCATCACCCATGTGGTCCGGGGCAGCGAATACCTCTCCTCCGCCCCCAAGTACAATCTGCTCTATGAGGCCTTTGGCTGGGAGATCCCCACCTATGTCCACTGCTCCCCCGTTATGCGGGACCAGCACAACAAGATGAGCAAGCGCCACGGCGACCCCTCTTACGAGGATCTCAAGGCCCAAGGCTATCTCACCGACGCCATTTTGAACTATGTGGCTCTGCTGGGCTGGGCCCCCAAGGGCGAATACGCCGAGCAGGAGATCTTCTCCCTGGACGAGCTGGTGAAGGTGTTTGAGATCGCGGGCATCTCCAAGTCCCCCGCCATTTTCGACATTGAAAAGCTCACCTATTTCAACGCTACCTACCTCCGGGCCATGGAGCCCGCCGCCTTTGCCAAGGTGGCTGAGCCCTATATCCGTCAGGCTGTGAAGAATCCCGCCATCGATGCCGCCGGCATCGCCGCCCTGCTCCAGGCCCGCTGCGAAAAGCTGACGGACATCCCCGAAAAGATCGACTTTTTCGACGCGCTGCCGGAGTACGACGCGGAGTGCTTCACCAATAAGAAGTCCAAGACCAACGGGGAAGTCTCCAGGGCGATGCTGGAGGCCGCTATTCCCATGCTGGAGGGGCTGACCGACTGGACCGTGGACGCCATCCACGATGGCCTCATCGACCTGGCCGCCAAGCTGGAGGTCAAGAACGCCACCCTCATGTGGCCGGTGCGCATCGCCGCCGCCGGCAAGCTGGTGACCCCCGGCGGCGCCGTGGAGATCTGCCACCTGCTGGGCCGGGAGGAGACCCTGCGCCGCCTGCGGCTGGGCCTGGAGAAATTAAAGTAAGCGCCAACGCAAGAAAGAAGGAATACCCATGAGCCAGCTCACCATCCCTCAGAACTATACCGCCCCCCTGCCTAACTACGAATTGCAGCGGGCCATCGCCTTTATCAAAGAATCCTTTCAGACCAACCTCTCCAACGCCCTGAATCTCCGCCGTGTGTCCGCGCCGCTGTTCGTGGCCTCCGATTCCGGCCTCAACGACAACCTCAACGGCGTGGAGCGGCCGGTGAAATTCGATATTCCCGCCGTCAGCAAGGACGGCGAGGTGGTCCACTCCCTGGCCAAGTGGAAGCGTCTGGCCCTGAAGCGATACGGCTTCCATGAGGGCAAGGGCCTCTACACCGATATGAACGCCATCCGCCGGGATGAGGAACTGGACAACATCCACTCCGTCTATGTGGACCAGTGGGACTGGGAGAAGATCATCTCCCGGGAGGACCGGAATGAGGCGTATCTCCGTTCCACTGTCCGGGCCATCGTCTCCGCCGTGTGTGAGACCAGCGAGGCGCTGAACGTGGCCTTCCCCAGCCTGCGGGTCAAACTTGACCGGGAGGTGTATTTCGTCACCGCCCAGGAGCTGGAGGACCGCTGGCCGGACAAGTCCCCCAAGGAGCGGGAGCACGCTATCTGCCGGGAGCACCACACCGTGTTCCTCATGGGGATCGGCGGTGCCCTGCGATCCGGCCAGAAGCACGACGGCCGCGCCCCGGACTATGACGACTGGACTCTCAACGGCGACATTCTCATGTGGAACCCCATTCTCGAGCGGTCCTTTGAGATCTCCTCCATGGGCATCCGTGTGGATGAAGAGTCCATGCGCCGCCAGTTGAAGCTGGCAAACTGTGAGGACCGGGCGGAGCTGCCCTTCCACAAAATGCTGCTGGACGGCGAGCTGCCCCTGACCATCGGCGGCGGCATCGGCCAGAGCCGGCTTTGTATGCTGATGATCGGCACCTGCCACATCGGCGAGGTCCAGGCCAGCCTTTGGGATGCCGAGACCATCGCCCGCTGCGAAGAAGCCGGCATCACCCTTCTGTAAGCCGATCCAACCAAAACCGGCTCCGCGCGGCATTGCGCAGAGCCGGTTTTTTACAGGCAAAGCCCCCTCCCGCATTTGCGGGAGGGGGCTTTGCCTGTCGTTATTCGTCTGCCTCGATGTCGGCCGCGATTGCATCCGCCAGGGCTTCCAGCTGCCGGTACTGCTCCTCCTTCACGGCGGAGCGGATGGTGACTGTCTCCCCGATCTGGCGCATCCCCTTCATCTCCTCCAGATGCTTGGCCATCTGCTTGGCGGCCAGGGGTGCCCAGCTTCCATTTTCGATCAGGGCAACGCCCCGGTTCTGCAGCGCATGGGCTTTCAGCTCCAGCAGCAGCGTCTCCATGGGCGTGTAGATGCCGCCGTTATAGGTCACGCTGGCAAAGACCAGGTGGCTGCACTGGAAGGCCGCGCTGACCAGTTCCGACACATCGGTATGGGACACATCGTAGATCCGCGTATGCTGCACGCCCTTCTCCGCCAGGCGGGAGGCCAGAATCTCGCAGGCGTTTTCCGTGTGGCCGTAAACAGAGCCGCAGAAGATCGCCGCCGTCCACTCCTCAGGCGTATAGCTGCTCCAGCGCTTGTACTTTTCCAGGAACCAGCCGATATTGCTCCGCCAGATGGGACCATGGAGCGGGCAGAGATACTGAATATCCAGCCCCGCGGCCTTTTTCAGCACATTCTGCACCGGAACGCCGTATTTGCCCACAATATTGGTGTAATACCGGCGGGCATCATCCAGCCAATCCCGCTCAAAATCCACCTCGTCGGCAAAAATATTGCCGTCCATGGCCCCAAAGGTGCCGAAGGCATCCGCGGAAAAGAGGATCTTGTCCGCGGCGTCATAGGTCATCATGACCTCCGGCCAGTGGACCAGCGGCGCCATGACGAAGGTCAGCTCGTGGCGGCCCAGCTTCAGCGTGTCCCCCTCTTTCACAGTCAAAAAGCGAGCCTCCGGCTCCAGGGGGAAGAACTGCTTCATCATCGTCAGCGTCTTGGCGTTGCCCACGGCCACCGCCTCCGGATAGCGCTGAAACGCCTCCATAAATGTGGCCGCGTGATCCGGCTCCATATGATCGACGATGATATAATTCAATTCCCTGCCCTGCAGGGCGTGGGCCAGGTTCTCAAAAAAGCGCTCGGAAATAGCGTGATCCACCGTGTCCAGCAGAGCCGTCTTTTCATCCCGCAGCAGATAGGCGTTATAGGAAACGCCCCGGGGAATGGGGTAAATATTCTCAAACAGAGCCAGGCGGCGGTCCGAGCCGCCCAGCCAGATCAGATCGGATGTAATTTTCTTCGTGCAATGCATGGCAAACTGCCTCCTCAGTATCGTTTTGCTTTGTTATTATACACTTGATTGGCAGCAGATACCAGATGTGAACGCAACAATTATGAAATTTCATCCTCCGGTCCCAGCTTCACATGGCTGGCATTGGTAAAAACCGGATAGTCGTAAACCGTGTGGCACAGCCCGATCCGAACACACATTTCCGCATAGGCCACCGCGGCAAATGCGGGATCGATGATCTTGATGGGCAGCTCCCGCTCCAGCATCCTGCCGTAGCCCGCCATTCCCAAGCAGCCCAGGATGACGCCGTCCGCATGATCCTCTTCCACTGCCTTTTCGCACACGGCCCGGAGATATTCCTCCGTAGCCTTTGGATTTACCCGCAGTTCCCCGATGGGGATATCCAGCGCCCGGACAGAAACCATCTTATCCCGGGCCATGCCATTGCGCATCAGGCGGCGATAGGTCCTGGGGATATTGGCGCTTTCAGACGTCAGAACCGTAAACCGGTTGCACAGCATATGCGCGGCAGCAAGGCTCACCTCTCCGGGGCCGATCACCGGAATACGCACATTCTCCCGAATGGCATCCAGGCCCACATCGCTGAAGCAGTAAATGACAATGGCGTCAAAGCCCTCCCGCTCTGCCCGGATGCTCTCTTTTACCATCTCAGCCGCGGCAAAGGCCTCGTCTGTGTTGCAGTCCAGTTCGTCAGGTCCCTCTTTGATGCAGTCCACCGATATCTGCGCGTCAGAGGACAGGGCGGCTTTCAGCATCCGCTCCCGCTGATCCATCACCGGGCGGGTCATAGCCTTGTCGGACATGATGACCTTGATCTTCATAAAGTGCTCCTTTCCAGCAATACCGCACAGGCAGGGCCCTAAGGCCGCTGCCTGTGCGCTTGCGGTTTATTTTACCACCGGTTCGTTTTGCAGCTCAGCGCTGAAATCGTAATCGGCATACTTCTTGACGGTCAGCTTGTTCTGCACCAGAATGGCCGCCAGAGCAGAGCCGATGCCGATCAGCAGCGCCAGAACCAGGCTCTTGGTCAGCCCCTCCACCAGATAGGCCAGGAACGAGGCCGCGCCGCAAGTCAGAGCGTAGGGCAGCTGGCTGGACACATGGGCGATATGGTCGCACTCAGAAGCCATGGACGCCTTGATGGTGGTATCGGAAATGGGAGAGCAGTGATCCCCAAACAGGCCGCCGGCAATGGCAGCGGCAGCGCCCAGGGCGATCCCCAGACCGTATTCATAGCAAATGGGCACAGAGATGGGCATCAGCAGGGCCGTGGTGCCCCAGGAGCTGCCGGTAGCGAAGGACAGCACCGCGCCCACAGCGAAGATGATGGCGGGGATCAGCGCCGGCGGGAAACCGGTATTGGCAATGACATTGCCCACAATGCCCTTCAGATCCAGGGCAGAGGAGATCTTGGAAAGGCCCCAGGCCAGCACCAGGATCATCACGATGCTCATGGCGTTGTTGCAGCCGTCCAGCCACTTCTGGAAGCCCTCGGAAATGGAGAAGAGCTTTTCGCACACACCCACCGCGATGCAGGCAAAGCCGGCAGCCACCAGGCCGCAGAGGATGGCCAGCGTCAGCGTGCAGCTCCGGAATGCGCCCAAAACACCGTTGGTCATCACATCGCCCTCCCAGAGCACGCAGCCGAAGAGAGTGATCAGCATCACGATCATGGGAATGGCAAAGTTCCGCACGGGCCAGGCCTTCGTCTCGTCGGCATTGCCCTCGCCGTTGTCTACCACCAGGGGCTCATCGCCGGGAGCCATCAGATTGCCCGTAAGGTCAGCCCGCTTTTCCGCCACCCACAAAGCGCCGATGTCCTTGCCGGTGATGCAGACGAAATACACAGCCGCAATGGCGATCAGAGAGTAGAAATTGCGGACCCAATAACTGCCATAATAGGCCCAACCATCATCGTTCAGGCCAAGAAGCCCCAGCTCTGCCGCGATCAGGCCCACGTAATAGGGACCATAGCTGCACACCGGAGACAGGGCGGCCATATTGCAGCCCAGGGAATCGCAGATGTACGCCAGCTTGATCTTAGCCACATTGTATGCCTCGGTAATGGGCCGCATCACAACGCCCAGCAGGAAGCAGGGCTCGGTGTAGATAAAGGCAAAGCCTGCCGCGGTGGTCAGCACCTCCGCGCCCTTTTTGGTCTTGACGCCCTTTTTGATCAGGCTGGCCATGGCCGGGCCGGCACCGGTGACCTTCAGCATCTTGGCAAGGCCCTGAATGGCCACGATGATGATCAGCGTCCGGATGTTGCCCTCCGACGTCAGGGGCGGAATGATATAATCCCGGAAAGCGCAGGGAAATGCCGTCAGCAGATTGCCGTTACACAAAATAACGGCGCCGACATAAATGCCGATACAAAGGGAAAAATGGGTCTTTTTCGTGATCAGCGCCAGAATAATGACCAGCGCTGCCGGTACAAACGCTATAATTTGACTGAATATACTCATAATGTCCTCTCTTTCCTCCCGGATACGGGGTATCCGGCTGTATAGTCTCTTTTGCCGGAGGCTGCGCCTTCCGGCGACTGATTTTATTCCAGCATTCCGGCCTGCGCCAGCACATGGCGGGCAACCTGCCCATTGGTGGCGAACCACGCGCCATTGTCCCGCATATAATGCAGCAGTTCCCGGAAGGGACGGATATTGCCGGGGCGGCCCATAAACTGGGGATGCATGACAAAATTGATCATGCGGCCCTCCTCCGCCAGGGCGTCAAATTCATCCTTCCACACCTGGCACATCTCCCGGCCGGAGCGGAGAGATGCCCTGGTAGGCGCGCACTCGGTATACATATCATAGGCGGTATCATCAAAAACCGAATCCTTCGGCAGCTCCACCAGCGGGATCGGCTGGCCCTTGATCTGGTGGATGAAGGGCCCGTCGCTGCTGCGCCAGTTGGAGGAGTAAATATAGCCCCGCTCTGCCCAGAGTCCCAGGCTGTAATCGTAGATGTCCCCCTCCGGAGCCCGGTGCCCCTCCGGCTTCACGCCGATCAGAGACTGGAAAATGCCGTCCACCTTGTCCATCAGGGCCTTTTCCTCTTCATAAGTCTCCTTTGCCTCGTGCATCCAGCCGTGATACCCGATCTCATGCCCCTGTCGGTGGATCTCCCGGATCAGCTCCGGATTTCGCTCCGCCACCCAGGCCGGTGTGAAAAAGGTCGCCGGGATCTGCTCCTCCTCCAGCAGCTTCAAAATGCGGGGCACTCCCTGCCGAACGGAATAATGCCCACGGGAAATGTTGGACGGATGCCTGTCGTTTTCATCGTTGCGCAGCATCCACATCAGCTCCGCGTCAATATCGAAGGCCACCATGATGGCAATGCGCTTGCCGTCAGGCCAGGTGACACGCATCATGACCGCGCCTCCTTTCCACAGGACAGAACATACTCTGCCGCATTTTGGCAGGTGGTGATCCAGGCGCCGTTTTCCTCCGCATAGGTCAAAAAGCGATCCAGCAGCACCGCCCGGCTGGCCCGGCCGATCAACTGGGGATGGAACTTGAGCACCATGATCTTGTCCCCTTCATCGGCCAGCTCATCAAAGGTATCCTTCCAATACTGAAATACATAATCAATGGGATAATTGGCTCGGTGCTCCGGGGTGTTGAAGGTAAAAAAGAAGTAGGTATAGTCGTCCAGACTCTGATCCGTAGGCAGCTCCACCAGCGGAGCCCCCTGGCCGGGATAGAGGTAGGCATAATCGCAGTCCTTCATCACGGAGGAATACAGATAACCCCGGCTGCGCAGCAAAGCGGGCGTAAAGTCATGGGTGACATTGAAGCAGCCCCGGGCGCCTACGGGCTTTTTCCCGGTCAGCGCCTGGAAAAGCGCCTCAGCCCGTTCCATATTCTCTGTCTCCTCCGCCTCTGTCAGATCCAGGCTGTCCTCATGTTCCCAGCCGTGATATGCCAGTTCATGCCCCTGCGCCGCGATTTGCGCCGCCTGCTCCGGATGATCCCGCAGCACCGCGCCGGGGATGAAAAAGGTCGCCTGCAGGCCGTGCTTTTCCAGCACACGAAGGCATCTGGGCAGTCCCTCTTCCATAGCGTATTCCCCGCGGGAGCGATCCGCAAAGCTCAGCGGTCGTCGGTGTTCCCGGGAAAAGCGCAGCCACTCCATATCAAAATCAAAGGTAGGCAGCAGCGCGATGCGCTTTCCCTCTGGCCAGCGGATATTCGGGCCGTTTTGAATCTCCACGCTTTCCAACTCCTTTCCTTACAGGCTCTCAAGCCAGGCCCGCTCAGCGGCGATCTGGCGGCGAACCTCCTGCGGTGCCGTGCCGCCATAGGAGCCTCTCGCATTGACACAGGCGGGAATACTGATATCGCCCAGCATCGCCTGGGAAACACGGCTGTCTATGGCCTGCAGCTGCGCGTCTGTCAGATCCGTGAAATCACAGCCCTGCTGCTCACAGATCTTTACCATGCGGCCCACGATGGAGTGCGCCTCCCGGAAGGGGATACCCTGCTTGGCAAAATGCTCGGCAATATCCGTTGCGTTCAGGAAGCCCTTATTCATCTGGGCCTGGATCTGGTCGAGGCGGAACTCCGTATTTTCCAGCATTTTGGCAAAAATCGCCAGGCTTGCCTTCCATGTGTCCACCGCGTCAAACAGGCTCTCCTTATCCTCCTGGAAATCCTTGTTGTAGGCCATCGGCGTCCCCTTCATCACCGTGAGTAGCTGCATCAGGTCGCCGTAAACACGGCCCACCTTGCCGCGGATCAGCTCCGCCATATCCGGATTCTTTTTCTGCGGCATGATGCTGCTGCCGGTGCAAAAGCCATCATCGATGGCGATATAGGAAAATTCCGAGGAGTTCCACCAGGCAAATTCTTCTGCCCAGCGTGACAAATGCATCATAGAGATCGCGGCATCACTGAGAAATTCCAAGCTGTAATCCCGGTCGCTGACGCTGTCCATGGCATTTTCCGTGGGGCCCTTGAAGCCCAGGAGCTTCGCAGTCTCCTGCCGGTCGATGGGAAGCGTTGTGCCAGCCAGGGCGCAGGCGCCCAGCGGACAGTAATTCATGCGCTCCAGCGTGTCCTGCAGGCGCTGTATATCCCGTTTGAACATCTGGAAATAGGCCATAAAGGTAAATCCCAAAGTCAGCGGCTGGGCATGCTGTATATGGGTAAAGCCAATGCTGATGGAATCGGCATACCGCTCAGCCTTATTCAAAATCACAGCTTCCAGATATTTCAGGCACTCCAGGATCTCTCCGATCTCCTTGCGGACATACAGCCGGCCATCCACCTGGCACTGATCGTTTCGGCTGCGGGCAGTGTGGAGTTTTTTGCCCACCTCTCCCACCTTCTGGATCAGCCGACTCTCAATGCCCATGTGGATATCCTCATCGTCCACTGTGAAAACGATCTTTCCGGCAGCGATATCCGTTCGGATCTCCTCAAGACCGGCAATGATCGTCTGGGCCTCCTCCGCTGTCACGATCCCCTGCTGGCCCAGCATGGTCACATGGGCGATGCTGCCATCGATATCCTCGTTGTACATTCTCTGATCAAAGAAAATCGAGGCGTTGTAATCCTTTACCATCGCGTCCATTTCCTTTTCAAATCGTCCGCCCCATAAGCTGCTTGCCATGGCTCACGCCTCCGTTCCCTTCATAAATTCATACAACTGGCTGCCCGTGGCAAACCACACGCCTTCATGATCGGTCATATACTGGAAGAACTCCTTCACCATGGCGCTTCTTCCGGGGCTGCCGGAGGTTTGGGTATCCAACTGCAGGGTATAGCACAGATGGTGGTTATAATGGCCGGTAAATTCATCCTTCCAGTTGGAAAGGACATTGCTGTAATTTGCCACACGCCCCTGCCCGAAGGGGAAAGCCGGCCGGTAATTGAAGGCGAAATAGGGCAGATCAAAGTTTGCCCACTGCATGGGGATCTGCAGGATCTCGTCTCCCTGGTCGTTGACCTTCATGAAATAGGGCCGGTCATCATCAAAAAGGTCGCTGGAATAGAGCATACCATGCTGACGCACGATATCCAGCGTTTTCAGCATCAGATCTCCAATGGGGGCCCGAAAGCCCAGGGGCTTTTTCCCGCAGGCATTTTCGATGGCGGCCACGGCCTTTTCAATGCGCTCCGCCTGCTCCTCGTAACTCAGCAGACTGAAATTTTCATATTCATAGCCATGGCAGGCGATCTCGTGGCCCTTGTCCGCGATCTCCTGAATGGCAGCCGGATATGTCTCTGCCGTTTTCCCAGGCACAAAAAATGTCGCCTTGATCCCAAATTCATCCAGCAGCTCCAGCATCCGGGGCAGGCCGTGGGTCATACCATACTGACCGAGAGACAGGGTCTTTGGCATATGCCGGGCACGTTCATCCAGCGAGATCCAGAAAAACTCTGCCGCCAGATCGATGGTGATAAAGGCTGCGCACTGCTTTCCCTGAGGCAGCTTCATTTCTTTTGTATACATTTCCTTACGCCTCCTTTTTCGGATACGCCTTGCGCCAATAATCCGCTACCTGACTGCCGGTGGCCACCCAAACATCCTCGTGAGAGGTGACCTCCTTCAAAACCTCTTCCAGCACCAGATTTCGTCCCGGCGCTCCGGAGATCTGAGGATGCATCAGATACACAATGCAAAGGCCCATATCATAATACCCGTGAAACTCCCGGATATCGTTATCCTGCACATTCCGGTAGCAGCTGATACGATCCAGCCCCGCCGGCTCCGGCGGATAAACGCTGTAAGCCTGAGCTACATAGTCATCCATCTCCCACTTGGAGGGGATCTCCACCAAATCAGACTCTTTTCCGTTCAAAACGGTATAATAGGGCTTGTCATCGCCCCGCATGGAGCTGGAATAGGAAAAGCCCATCTCCGAAAGGATGTAAGGCGTCTGCTCGTGCCAGTCGCCGGAGGGTGTCCGAAATCCAACCGGCGCTTTGCCTGTCAGATTTTGAATGATCGTTTGCGTCTTCTCCAGGATCTCCTTCTGCTCCTCCACCGTTTTCTCTACAAAACGCTCATGGGTATACCCGTGGTTGCCAATTTCATGTCCGGCAGCCGCGATCCGCTGGATCACCTCCGGATTGCACTCGGCCACAAAGCCCGGCACAAAAAATGTTGCCTTCACGCCATACTTATCCAGAAGATCCAGGATCATATCCACGCAGCGATTCGGCCCATACTGTCCGATGGAACGCGCTCGGATCAGCTTCTCTGTATGCGGTTCGTCAGAAGACATATTCCGCCAGATCACGTCTCCATCCAAATCAAAGGTAAACATTGCGGCACTCTTTTTTCCGTCCGGCCAAAGTATTTTTTCCATTCTGCAACCTCCTGCTCCTTCCCCGTTTCAGCTGAAATCCTCTCCAGCTTTGCGAGTCCTCAGTCCAAGCATTCACTATGCGAGTAATTATACACTTAAAACCCGATATGTCAAGAATAATTATTCATATTTTTCGTTTTTAGCGAATATGTATACATCGCTATGCTGTATTTTTTTCCATTTGCAAAATTTTATCAATGATCTGCTGAATTGGCCCAGGCACAGTGCGGGATCAAATCGGGTGATGCCGCAAAAGCTATATCAGCAAAAA
>CAZFJB010000016.1:0-12457 GCA_964519775.1 uncultured Oscillibacter sp. | reverse complement strand
TTCTCGATGAGATCGGCCGGGGCACCTCTACCTTTGACGGCATGGCTATCGCCCGGGCGGTGCTGGAATACTGCGCCGACAAAAAGACCCTGGGAGCCAAGACGCTCTTTGCCACCCACTACCATGAGCTGACGGAGATGGAAAATACCCTTCCCGGCACCGTGAACTACAACATTGCCGTCAAGTGCCGGGGGGAGGATATCATCTTCCTGCGTAAGATCGTTCCCGGCGGCGCTGACCGCAGCTACGGTATTGAAGTCGCCAAGCTGGCGGGACTGCCGGAAAAGGTGGTCCAGCGGGCCAAGGTGGTTTTGAAGGAGCTGGAAGATGAAAACGGCGTGCAGTATGTGGCCGCCCGGAAGGAGACGGAGCAGGTCAGTCTGGACGCCATGAGCGAGGGTGAGGTGCTGGATGCCCTGCGCCGCTGCCAGCCGGACACCCTGACGCCCATTGAGGCAATGAGCCTGCTCTATGAGCTGAAAAAGAAGCTGAGCAAATAACAGGTGCTTCCGGCGGGCATGGTCCGCCCGGGCCCCGCGATGTCCAAACCGAAAAAAGGAGCCTTTTCAATGGCCAAACGAAAATCATCCCCTTATATGTCCGCTGGTGAGCAGATCGCCGGCACGGTGTTCTTCGTCATCTATCTGGTGGTGCTGCCCTTTGTGACGGCGCCCCTGTTCCGCCTGATGGAGCGGCTGCTGGACACGACGATCTCCACGTCCCTGCAAAACGCCATTTATTACTACACCCTCTTTGCCGTAACGCTGGTGATCTTCCATGGGTTTATCGGCCGGACCACTCGCAACTTTTTCGACAACCTTGGGGGGGCCTGCAAGTCTGTGGTGGTGGGGCTTGTGGGGCTGTACGGCCTTAACGAGCTGGTCTACCGGCTGACGCGGGTGCTGGTAGGCAACCGTACCAACCTCAACGATTCCACCATCTCCGCCCAGATCCACGACGCCCCCCGGGTGACGCTGCTGATCATCGTTTTCCTGGCGCCCTTTGTGGAGGAGGTGCTGTTCCGGGGTCTGGTATTCGGAAACCTCAAGCACAAGAGCCGGACGGTGGCTTATGTGGTGAGCTGTCTGCTGTTCGCACTGCTCCATGTGTGGCAGTTCGCCGTGGTGGAGCAGGACGTGACCTACTTTTTGCTGATGGTGCAGTACCTGGTGCCGGGGGTGGTGCTGGCCTGGGCCTATGACCACACCGGGACCCTGTGGAGTTCCGTTTTCCTCCACGCCGCCGCCAATGCCCTCAGCGTCTGGGTTTCCATGTAAGGAGGAGAAACGATGCCTCATATTCAACAACTATCGTCCCATGTGGCGGACCTGATCGCCGCCGGCGAGGTGGTGGAGCGGCCTGCCAGCGTGGTAAAGGAGCTGGTGGAAAACGCCATTGACGCCGGCAGCTCCGCCATCGTGGTGGAGATCCAGCGGGGCGGCATGGGCCTCATCCGGGTGACGGACAACGGCTGCGGCATTGCCCCTGACGAGCTGCCCACCGCCTTTTTGCGCCATGCCACCAGTAAGCTCCGCTCGGAGGAGGATCTGGCCCGCATCGGCACCCTGGGCTTCCGAGGCGAGGCGCTGGCGGCCATTTCCGCCGTCAGCCGGGTGGACGTACTGACCCGGCGGCGGGAGGACACCGTTGGCGCCGCCATTCATGGAGAGGGCGGCGTCATGGGAGCTGTGCGGGAGGAGGGGGCCCCGGAGGGCACCACCATCCGGGTGGCCGACCTCTTTTACAACACCCCCGCCCGACTGAAATTCATGAAGAAGGACAGCGCGGAGACCGCCGCCGTGGCGGGGCTGATGCAGCATCTGGCCCTGAGCCACCCGGACATCTCCTTTAAATTCATCAAGGACGGGCAGGAGGCCCTCCACACCCCCGGTGATGGAAAACTGGACTCCGCCGTGTATGCCGCCCTGGGCCGGGAGTTTGCCCGGGGGCTGGTGCCGGTGGATGGCCGGGGCGGCGACATTGCCGTCCATGGTTTTGTGACCGCCCCTGTCAATGGCCGGGGTTCCCGGTCCATGCAGGTGTTTTTCGTCAACGGGCGTTTCGTCAAATCCCAACTGCTGACGGCGGCTCTGGAAGAGGGCTACCGCAATCAGCTTTTAAAGGGCCGTTTCCCCGGCTGCGTGCTGAGCGTGACACTGCCGGTGACGGCGGTGGATGTGAATGTCCATCCCGCCAAGACCCAGGTGAAATTCGCCCGGGAGCATGACGTGTTCGACGCTGTGTATCACACGGTGCTGGATGCGCTGGAAGCCCGGGGCGGGGCTGTTTCCCCGGCGAAGGCGCCCCAGGCATCCCAGATCCAGAACCCCCGGCAAGACTTCTTCCAGTCCATGGACGCCAAGACCTTCCGGGAACAGACAACGGCAAAGCCCGCCGCGCCGGCGGCCAGACCCGTCAGCGAGGTGGCCCGGAGAGCGGAAGCGCCGCTGCCCTCCGCCCCGGTGAAGCCCGCCACGGCTACCTGGAATACGGAGCTGCGCTCCGCCGTGAAGGTGGCGGACAGCGTGCAGCCCATCTGGCCGCCACGAGGAGCGGTGAAAATGACGCCGCCTTCGGCTCTGGGCCGTATCCCCGCCTCCGTCACAGAGCGGAAGCCGGAACCGGCGCAGACGCCGACACCCAAGCCCTTTGTCCCCGCCATCCCGGAAGCGCCGGCCCAGCAGGCCATGGAACTGCCGGGACAGGAGACGGTGCTGCCCCAGACTGCCCCCTGGCGGATCGCCGGCGAGGTGCTGAATACGTACATCATCTGCGAGGATGACGCCGAGACCCTCTGGCTCATCGACAAGCACGCCGCCCATGAGCGGATGAATTTTGACCGCATGGTGGCCGCTAAGGAGCCGCCTATGCGCCAGACCTTGCTGCAGCCCATCGCCGTGGAGCCGGGACGGGAGGACGCGGCGCTGCTGCTGGAGAACCTGGAACTGCTGGAGCAGTTCGGTTTTGGCTGTGAGGACTTTGGTGACGGCGCCATTCTGGCGCGGGAGGTCCCGGCGGACATCGACGCGGCGGACACCGCCGCTACCCTGGAGGAATTTGCTCAGAACCTGCGCCAGGGCAAGAGCCTGGACGAAAAACGGGAATCCCTGCTGCACACCATGGCCTGCAAGGCCGCCATCAAGGGCGGCTGGAAGAGCGACCCGGCGGAGCTGAAGGTGCTGGTGGAGAAGGTGCAAAGCGGCGAGGTCCGCTATTGCCCCCACGGCCGGCCCGTGGTGGTGAAGGTGACCAAATACGAACTGGAAAAGCTCTTCAAGCGGGCGTAAGGCCCATAGCGGATCTTACCGCCAAGGTTTTGAAATAAGCGGAGGGAGGACGGAGATGACACCGAAGATCGTTTGCGTGGCGGGACCCACCGCCTGCGGCAAGACCACGCTGGGGGTCCTGCTGGCGCAGAAATTCAATGGGGAAGTGGTCTCCGTAGACTCCATGCAGATCTACCGGGGCATGACCATCGGCACCGCCGCCCCCACCGAGGCGGAGACGCGGGGCGTGCCTCATCACATGATCGCCGTGGCGGACCCGGCGGAGCAGTGGAGCGCGGCGGAATACGCCGCCCGGGCCACGCCCATTGTGGATGACATCCTCGCCCGGGGCAAGCTGCCCATTTTGGTGGGGGGCACCGGACTGTGGATGGACGCCCTGATCCGGGGCCACGGCTTTGCCAAGGGCCGCGCCGGCGGTGAGATCCGCCGGGAGCTGGAAGAGCGCTTTGCCAATGAGGGCATCGAGCCGCTGCTGAATGAGCTGCGGCAGGTGGACCCGGAGAGCGCCGCGCGGCTCCACCCGGCGGACACCAAGCGTATTTTGCGGGCGCTGGAAGTCTGGCGGGAGACCGGCAAGACCATCTCCGCCCACAACGCGGAAACGAAAGCCCTGCCCAGCCGGTATGACGCCGTGTGGATCGGCCTGCAGTTTGAGGACCGGGCGGATATGAAGGCGCTCATTGATCTCCGTGTGGACAAAATGGTGGAGGCGGGACTGCTGGACGAGGTGCGGTCTTTGCTTGACCGGGGCCTGCCCCAAAGCGCCACCGCCATGCAGGCCATCGGCTACAAGGAGTTCTCCGGCGTGCTGGAGGGCAGCCTTACCGAGGCGGAGGCCATCGAATTGGTGAAGCTCCGCTCCCGCCAGTATGCCAAGCGGCAGTTGACCTGGCTGCGGCGGAACCCGGACATCCATTGGATCTTTTGGAAAAAACAGCGGGATTTTGCCCGCGCGCTACAAATTTCGACAGAAATCTTGACCGCCTCCGGCTTAGGATAAGAGCAGGGGCGGCACGGACCGCTCCCAATATAAAGAAGGAGCGGATACATATGCAGAAGAAAGTAAATTTACAGGACCTTTTCCTCCTCCGCGCGCGGCAGCTTCGGATGCCGGTCACCGTCTTTTTGATGAACGGCTTCCAGATGCGGGGCGTGATCACGGGATTTGACGCCTTCGTGGTGGTGCTGGACAGCGACGGAAAACAGCAGGTGATCTATAAGCACGCTGTTTCCACCATCGTGCCGGGCCACCCGGTGGATCTGCGGGAGGCAGAGGAGGCGGCCCTGTAGTACATACGAGGCACCCATGAAACAAAGCTCAATTCTAAGCAAAGCGCTGATGTCGCTGGCGGCCCTGGGGGTCCTGGCGTATTTCGGCGTGCAGATCTGGCGGTATTTTGACGATCCGCTGTCCACCACCCTGGCCTATGCCTATCGGGTGGAAAACAGCGTGGAGCTCAGCGGCTATGTGGTCCGGCAGGAGCAGGTGATCGCCGGGGAGTCCGGCGGGCTGACCCGCCTGCGCAAAAGCGAGGGCGAGCGGGTCGGCACCGGCGGCGTGGTGGCCACGGTCTATGCGGACCAGGCCTCTCTGGACCGGCAGAACGAGATCGAAACCCTGCAAAGCCGCATCGAGCAGTTGGAATACGCCCGGGAATCCATGCTGGGGGCGGAGGTGACGGTGCGGCTGGACAACCAGATCTCCCAGACGCTTTTAAGCTACCGGGCCAGTCTGGCCGCGGGCCGGCTGGAGGCGGCGGAGAGCCGGGGCCAGGAGCTGCGCTCCCTGATCTTGAAGCGGGACTATACCTACTCCGGCACCGAGGACCTCTCCGGCCAGATCAGTGAACTGAAAAGTGAACTGCGGGCTCTGCGGTCCCAGGCGGCCAATTCCGTGAAGAATATCCGGGCGCCCCGGTCCGGCCTGGTGTCCGGCGTGGTGGACGGATATGAGAGCGTTTTAACGCCGGACACCCTCTCCCAACTGACACCGGGGACGCTGGACGCCCTGACGGCGGAGGAGATCCCCGCCCACAGCGGCAAGCTGATCCTGGGGGATCAGTGGTATTACGCGGCGGCGGTCCCCGCCCGGGAGGCGGAGACCATCTCCGCCCGATCCAAGGAGCTGGGGGTCAATGAGACGCTGTACCTCCGCTTCACGAAAAATATGGAGCGGGATCTGGAAGTGGAGCTGCTCTCCATAGGCGAAGAGGAAAACGGCCGGTGTGTGGTGGTTTTTCGGGGATCTGAGTACCTGCAGGAGCTGACGCTGCTGCGCCGCCAGAGCGCGGAGATCATCCTCAGTGCCACCGAGGGGGTCCGGGTGCCCCGTGCGGCACTGCGGGTCACCAGCAAAACGGTGACGAGCGAAGACACGGAGACCGGGGAGAAAACGGAAAAAGAGGTGACGGTCACCGGCGTATACTGTGTCTCCGGCGCCAAGGCCAGCTTCAAGCCGGCGGAGGTACTCTATACCGGGGAGGATTACGCGGTACTGCGCTCCGCGGCTGAAAGCGAAAAACTGCGTCTGCGGCCGGGAGACGAGGTCATCGTCACCGCCCGGGATCTGTATGACGGAAAAGTCGTGGCCTCATAAGGGGCCGCGTTGAAAGAGAAAGAAGGATGCCTTATGTCGATCCAGGAAAATATCGCCGCCATCCGGGGGCGCGTTGCCGCCGCCTGCGCCGCCTGCGGCCGGGACCCGGCGGAGATCACGCTGGTGGGTGCCAGCAAAATGAATGACGCCGCCGCCTGCCGGGAGGCCATCGCCGCCGGCATCGATGTGCTGGGGGAGAACCGGGTCCAGGAGATGACGGAAAAGCTGGGCCAGGGGGCCTACGAGGGCGCGCCCCTCCACTTCATCGGTCACCTGCAGCGCAACAAGGTCAAACAGGTGGTGGGCAAGGTGGATCTGATCCAGTCCGTGGGCTCTTTACCCCTGCTGGAGGCCATTGAAAAGGAGGCGGACAGGCAGGGCCTTGTCCAGGAGATCCTGCTGGAGGTGAACATCGGCGGGGAGGAGGCCAAAAGCGGCTTTGCCCCCGCTGAGGTGGAAGCGGCCGCGGCGGCGGCCCAGGCCATGGCCCATGTCCGGGTGCGGGGACTGATGACCATTCCGCCGGCGGACAGCGACCGGGACACCAATATCCGGTATTTTCAGGAAGTTCGGACACTTTATATTGACATCAACGAGAAATTGTTCCATAATAAATTAGATTACCTATCCATGGGTATGAGCGGCGATTTTGAAGATGCCATTCAAAACGGCGCTACCATGGTACGGGTGGGCACCGCCATCTTCGGCGCCCGCCAGTATACCACTTGATCTGGGAGGTTTTGCCATGGGTATTTTGGACGAGCTGAAAAAACTGACCCATCCCTACGATGATGAGGATGAGGAGTATGACGATTTCGAGGAGCCCAGAGAGCGCTCTTTTGACGACCGGCGCAATAAGGCTGAGGACCGCCGCAACAAGGTGGTGAACATCCACGCTACCACCCAGCTAAAGGTGGTGCTGGTGAAGCCGGACCGGTTTGAAAACGCCTCTGAGATCGCCGACCAGTTGAAAGACAAGCGGACGGTGGTGCTGAACCTGGAGTCCACTAATAAGGACGTGGCCCGGCGGCTCATCGACTTTCTCTCCGGCGTGGCCTATGCCGGCGAGGGCAAGATCAAGAAAGTGGCGGCCAACACCTATATCATCACCCCCTACCATGTGGAGCTGGAGGGTGACCTCATTGACGAGCTGGAGAGCAACGGCTTATATTTCTAACTGACCAGGGAGGATATTGGATATGCTGACACCCCAGGAAGTTTCCACCCACTCTTTTTCCAAGGCGTCCTTTGGCGGCTATAACATGGCCATGGTGGACGAGTTTTTGGACGAACTGACGGATGATTATACGGCCCTCTACAAAGAAAACGCCGCCCTGAAGGCCAAGCTGAAGGTGCTGGTGGAGAAGGTGGAGGAATACCGGGCCACTGAGGATTCCATGCGGGCCACCCTGCTGACGGCCCAGCGCATGGCGGACTCCATCGTCAAAGAGGCCGAGGCAAAGCGGGATGCCCTGATGACCCAGGCGGAGATCGACGCCAAGCTGAAGATCAACTGCCTGAAAAACGAGGCCTATGCCGCGGAGGAGCGCCTGCGCCGGGGCAAGGAGGAACTGGAAAAGTTTGCCTCCGCTGTCCGGGCTGTTTGCGAAAAAGAGATCCAGATCCTGGCGGAGCTGCCCCAGCTTCCGGTGGAGGAGCCCCCGGCGGAAGCGGCGGCGGAGGATACCTCTGTGCAGGAGATCGAAGATCATGTGATGGCCGCTTTTAAAGAGGCGGCCCCTGAGGATCTGGCGGAGGAGGTCCCCGCCGAGGCGGAAGCGCCTGTTTCCACGGAGGACGATGAGGTGGACGACCCCTTTGCCGATTTCCCGGACCTGTCGGCCACCCGGCAGATCAATCTGGACGAATTGAAGTTCGGCAAGAATTACGGCAGCGAGCGGGACTGATCCCAGCGGATCGCCGCGAAAACCGCACAAAGACCCGGCTTGCGGCGGCTGCCGTGTCAGCCTGCGGGCTTATTTACAAGAAAAGCGGCCCGATAGGGCCGCTTTTTATTTTTCAGGAGGTCAATATGGACAAGCAAACGCCCATCATCGCCTTTTTGTATGACTTTGATAAAACGCTCTGCACCACGGATATGGAGGATTACGCCTTCATCCCGGCGCTGGGCTTCACCCCGGCGGAATTTTGGGCCAAGGCAAACTCCTTCGGCTGGAGCAACCGCATGGATGGGCTACTGGCCTATATGTATACCATGATCCAGGAGTGCGCCGCCCAGAATATCAAGCTGGACCGGGATTTTCTCAAGCGCTGCGGCGGGGCCATCCAGCTATTCCCCGGCGTGCGGGAGTGGTTCGCCCGGATCAACGAATTTGGCCGGGAACTGGGGGTGGAGGTGGAGCACTACGTCATCTCCTCCGGCCTGCGGGAGATCATCGAGGGCAGCGGCATCGCCCATGAATTCCGGGAGATCTATGCCTGTGAGTTCTACTATAACGAAAATGGTGATGCCTGCTGGCCCAAGCTGGATGTCAACTTCACCAACAAGACCCAGTTTGTCTACCGGATCAACAAGGGCATCCTGGACGTGTCCCGGGACAGGGAACTGAACGACTCCATGCCGGATGACTCCAAGCGCGTCCCCTTTACCAACATGATCTACATTGGCGACGGACTGTCCGACGTGCCCTGCATGAAGATGATGCGGGCTTACGGCGGCCAGGCCATCGCGGTCTATCAGTCTGCCAACCGCCAGGGCGTGGAAAAGCTGCTGGCGGATGGCCGTGTGGATTTCATCTTCCCGGCGGATTACCGCCCGGCCACGGAGCTGGACCGGACGGTGCGGGATATCCTGCGGAAAATGGCTATCACTGACCGGCTGCTGGAGGCCAACACCCGCCAGCTCCGGGGGATCGGGAAGAGCGAACTGCCGGAACAGGTGGGGTTATTTTAAGCCTTTCAGGCTTAAAATAACCAATTTAAACGTGCGGGACACCCCTGATGGGTTTCCCGCACACACTCTTCCTTTCCGTAGAACTGACTTCCTATGTTTGAGACGCGGAATGAAGGATAGCCGGCCTTTCAGGCTTAAAATAACCAATTTAAACGTGCGGGACACCCCTGTGAATAATAAAAAATGGATCTCCGCTGAAAAAGCACGCTTATGCGTGCTTTTTTACTGGGAAAAGTCTTTACTTTCCGTATCGTTTCTGCTAAACTATACGCAACGTATTGACGATCTCGGCCGGGGCAGCGCCCCGGCTGTTTCTTGGAGGGAAGCATGGCATCTGAATTTTCCAGAACCTTATCTTTGCTGCGCAAGGAGCGGGGCATTTCCCAGCGGACCGCCGCCGGGGACCTGGGGGTCTCCCAGGCGCTGCTGAGCCATTATGAAAACGGCATCCGGGAACCGGGCCTTGCCTTTGTGGTGAAGGCCTGCGACTATTACCATGTCTCTGCCGACTATATGCTGGGCCGTACCCTGGCCCGGGACGGCAGTATGCTCACGGCGGAGGAAGTACTGGACATGGCCGAGCCGGGGAATATTTTGCAGGGCAGCGTGCTGGCCACGCTGCGGGGCAAGCTCCTCACCGGCGCCATGGGCGTGCTTTTTGGCCTGCTGGGCAAGCTGGGGGACAAAAACGCCATCAACGCCGCGGCGGACAGCCTGGGCTGCCAGATCTATCTTCTCTATCGCCAGCTCCACCGGGCCGCCGGCGGCGATCCCGCCAACTTCTCCCTGCCGGAGGAGGATTGTGCCGCCGGGACCGCGGCGGCAGGCGTCTCCATGGCACAGGCGGCCTATGCCAGAGCCATGCGGGAGCAGGTCCGGGAGAAGGCTGCCTTCCCCGAACTGTCTCATGAGGCCCTCAATACCGCCTATCCCGGCCGGAGCCAGGGCTTTGTGCAGGTCCTCAGCACGGCGGACAGCCAGCTCAACCACCTGAACCAGGCGGAGCGCTGAGATGAATGTCCAATCCCTGGCCTTTCTGGTCTTTTTGACGGTAACGGTCTTCGCCGTTCGCCTGTGCGCTCATTTGGGCCGGTCGTGGCAGACAGGTGTCCTGCTGGCGGCCAGCCTGGTGTTTTATCTGTGGAACAGAACGTCCGGGGCTCTGTGGGGCTGCGTGTGGCTTCTCTTCTCCGCCGGCGTGACGTATCTTGTCTCCCGCCGACTCCAACAGGGGGGACCGCATCGAAAGGTGGCGTTCACAGCCGCGGTCTGCTGCCACATTTTCGTGCTGGGGCTGTTCAAATACACCGGTTTTCTCACCGGCGGCGCGGCGCGTCTGCCCTTTGTGCCGCTGGGGATCAGCTTTTTCACCTTCCAGCAGATCTGGTATCTCCATGAGGTCTATACCGGCAGTTTCGCGAAAACACCTTCCGCCGGGGCCTATCTGACCTATAGTCTTTTCTTCCCCACAGTGTCCTCCGGCCCCATCCTGAAGCCCCAGGCCTTTTTCGACCGGATGACGGAGCCACTGCGGCCAACGGAGCGGGACACGGCGGCGGGACTCTACGCCATCGGCTGCGGCCTTGCCAAGAAGGTACTGCTGGCGGACAATCTGGGGGTCCTGGTGAACAACGGCTGGGGCGATCTCTCCGCGCTGACGGCCCTGACCGCCTGGTGCGTGATCCTGGGCTATACCCTCCAGCTCTATTTCGACTTTTCCGGCTACTGTGACATTGCCGCCGGCTGCGCCCGGCTGCTGGGACTGCGGCTGCCGGTGAACTTTGACTCTCCTTACCGGAGCCTGTCGGTGACGGAGTTCTGGAAACGCTGGCACATGACCCTGACCGCCTTCCTGCGGGAGAATGTCTACTTCCCCCTGGGAGGCAGCCGGAAGGGCCGGGGGCGGACGTATCTCCATATTTTCATCGTCTATCTCATCAGCGGCATCTGGCACGGCGCCGGCTGGACCTTCATCCTCTGGGGAATGCTCCACGGTCTGGCCCAGGTGACAGAGCGGTTGTGGGGAAGCCAGCGGGAAAAGCTGCCCAAATGGATGCAGTGGGGCATAACGTTCCTGTTTTTGAACATCGCCTGGGTCTTTTTCCGGGCGCCGGACGTGGCCTCCGCCCTGACGCTGCTGAAAACCGCCGTCACCGGCGGCTGGGGCGGCATCCGCCCCTGGCTGGTCAGCGGCCTTTTCGCCCGGGAGATCAGCGCCCTGCTCATCCTGCTGCCGGGGCTGGAAGCCTTCACCGCCTATCTCCGGGTGGCCGGCGTGCTGGCGCTGGGGCTGCTGGCGGCCCTGTGGCCCCGGAACGTCATCCGGCAGATGGACGATTTCCGACCGGATCGGCGGACTTGTCTGGCCCTCGCGGCGCTGACGGTGTGGTCCATCCTGTCGTTCACCGGTGTGGTGACCTTTATCTATGCCAATTTTTAAGGGAGGAGCGGGGCAAATGGAACAGCGGCGCTATCAAAAATGGATCCGCGGCTTTTTGGCAGGCGTGACGCTGCTGCTCTGCGTCAGCGCCGCCATCGTCTGGCGGGTGGACCCCTGCTTTTATTATCGGATGCCTACAGACCGCAAACCGGTCTTTTTCAACGAGCGGTATCAAACGGCGGGTATCATCCGCAACTGCCCGGCGGACACGGTGCTGCTGGGGTCCTCCATGGCGGCCAACTACGTTGGCAGCGAGGTGGGGACCGTGTTCGGCGGCACCGGTCTGCGCCTGACCATCCCGGATGGGTACTTCAGCGAATTTGACCAGGCCATGGGCCTTTTGATGCGGAAAAATCCGCCCAAGCGGGTCCTCTTCGCGGTGGACACCAATATCCTCACCCGCTCTCCTGACGGGGCCACCGGCGCTATGCCGGGGTATCTCTACGACAAGAGCGGCCTCAATGATGTGAAGTACCTTCTGAATAAGGACGCCCTTTATTACAGCCTCTATGCCATGATGTGCCACCGCTGGGGCCAGGGACAGACCCTGGACGAGGGCTTCGGGTGGAACGACACCGTCTGGTGGAACCACATGGAAGCCCTGGCGGAGTACAAGCGGCCCGACATTGTGGAAACAGCCATGGCGGCAGACGCTTTGCTGGCGGACACAGCGGAAAATCTGGCGGTGGTGGCAGGTTGGGCGGAGGCGTATCCAGAAGTGGAATTCGACCTGTTCCTCTCGCCATACAGCATTCTCTACTGGGACAAGATCAGCCGCATGGGCGAGACGGAGGCGGTGTTTGCCGCACTGGAACTGGCCTGTGAGACGCTGCTGCCCTATGAGAACGTGACCCTTCACGGGCTCCTTTTCGACCGGGAGATCATCGAGCAGTTGGATTACTACTGTGACTATGTCCACCACTCCGCCGAGGCTGGCTCCCTGGTGCTGGGCAAGATCGCCGCCGGCACAGATGAACTGACGGCGGAAAATTATCAGGAAGTTCTCGCCAACTGGCATGACTTTGTGGTAAACTACGATTATGAAAAATTCTGGGACGAGTATTACTGGTATCAGTTCCACACACCTGAACAGAACAATGAAACCTGACGGAGGTTTTTATATGTCGAAACAAAGCAACATCCGCAATTTTTCCATCATCGCTCATATCGACCACGGCAAGTCCACACTGGCGGACCGGCTGCTGGAGGTGTGCGGCGCG
>CAZFJB010000015.1:0-12644 GCA_964519775.1 uncultured Oscillibacter sp. | reverse complement strand
GGTCGTGGAGCTGACGGTGGCCATCCACCGAGTGTTTGACACCGCCCGGGACCGGCTGGTATTCGATGTGGGCCATCAGGCCTACGTCCACAAGGCCCTGACAGGGCGGCAGGAGCTGTTTTCCACACTGCGGCAGCTGGATGGCCTGTCCGGCTTCCCCAAACCCTATGAAAGCGTCCACGACGCATTTATCGCGGGACACGCCTCCAACTCCGTCTCTGTGGCGCTTGGCATGGCAAGGGCAAGAACTTTACAGCAGCAGGAGCATCAGGTTTTGGCCCTGATCGGAGACGGCGCTCTGACCGGCGGTCTGGCCTATGAGGGGCTGAATAACGCCGGGGCCTCCGGGGAGCATATCATCGTGATCCTCAACGACAATGGAATGTCCATCGACCCCAATGTGGGGGCTATTCCCGATCATCTGGCCAAGCTGCGCAGCAAGCCCGCCTACTATCACTTCAAAAAATGGTATCGGGGTCTTTTCGGCAAGCACCCCGAGCAGTCCGCCCTCTACCGCTTCAATCACCGGCTGAAAACCGGCCTGAAAAAGGCCATGTGGCCCACCAGCACCCTGTTTGAGGACATGGGCTTCACCTATCTCGGCCCCATTGACGGCCATGACCTGTCCCGTCTGTGCGATATGCTGCGCTGGGCCAGGGAGCTCAGCGGCCCGGTGGTGGTCCATGTGCATACTCAGAAGGGGAAGGGCTACTCCTTTGCGGAAAAGGACCCCGGAAAATTCCACGGCGTCGGTCCCTTTGACCCCGCGACCGGCCTTTCCAGAAAAGAGGGGGGCGAGACCTTCTCCAGCGTATTTGGAAACACGCTGACCGCTCTTGCCGCAGCGGATGACAAGGTATGTGCCATTACAGCGGCTATGGAAGACGGCACTGGCCTTTCGCCCTTTGCCAAGGCTTATCCCACCCGATTTTTTGACGTGGGCATCGCCGAGGGCCATGGGGTTTCCATGGCGGCGGGGATGGCCAGCCAGGGGCTGCTGCCGGTATTCGCCGTCTATTCCACATTTTTGCAGCGGGGCTATGATATGCTGGTCCATGACACGGCCCTCC
The DNA here is from genome assembly GCA_964519775.1 of uncultured Oscillibacter sp. Classification (GTDB taxonomy): domain Bacteria; phylum Bacillota; class Clostridia; order Oscillospirales; family Oscillospiraceae; genus Oscillibacter. The sequence goes on along the minus strand of CAZFJB010000015.1, from coordinate 11,574 downwards.
AAAAGCTCCACGCTGTGCTGGCAGTGGACCGGGCCGGCCTGGTAGGGCCGGACGGGGAGACGCACCACGGCTGTCTGGACATCTCCTACCTGACAGGCATCCCCGGCTTCACCGTGCTTTGTCCCGCCAGCTTCGCCGAGCTGCGGTCTATGCTCCGCCAGGCGCTCTACGAGATCCCGGGGCCGGTGGCGCTCCGCTATCCCCGGGGCGGTGAGGGGGCCTTTACGGCGGACACCAGCGCCCAGGCGGTGGTATCCCTCCGGGAGGGGCGTCAGGCGGCGCTGATCTCCTATGGGACGCTGATCAACCAGGCACTGGCGGCATCTGAAGCTCTGGAAGCCCAGGGGATCTCCGTGAAGGTCATCAAGCTCAACCGGATCGCCCCCCTGGACACCGACACGATCTTAAAAGAAACGGCGCAAATGGACACCGTCCTGGTGCTGGAGGACTGCTTTGAGAACGGCAGCATCGGCCAGCAGATCGCCGCCGCCATGGCAGAGGCGGGACAGCATTGCCCCCATGTGATCCTGCGAAATCTGAAAGACCACTTTGCCCCGGAAGGCACCGTGGAGGAGCTGCGGCAGCGCTTTGGGCTGGACGCCGTCAGCATTGTGAAAACCATAGAGGAGGCGATGGCCTGTGAGCAATAAGACAAGACTGGATGTGCTTTTGACAGAGCGTGGCCTGATAGAGAGCCGCCAGAAAGCCCAGGCCACCATCATGAGCGGTCTGGTATTCGTTAACGGCCAGCGAGTGGACAAGCCCGGCACGGCGGTGCTCAACGACGCGCCCATTGAGATCCGGGGCAACACGCTGAAATATGTGAGCCGGGGCGGATTGAAGCTGGAGAAGGCCATGGCGGAATTTCCCATCGACCTCAATGGCTGCGTCTGCGGCGACATTGGCGCCTCCACCGGCGGATTTACAGACTGTATGCTGCAAAACGGCGCGGCCAAGGTCTACGCTGTGGACGTGGGCTATGGCCAGCTTGCCTGGAAGCTGCGGGAGGACCCGAGAGTGGTGTGCATGGAGCGTACCAACGCCCGGTATCTGGATCATGAGCAGATCCCGGACGAGCTGGATTTCGCCTCCATCGATGTCAGCTTTATTTCCCTGAAACTGATCCTGCCGGCAGTGGCCAATGTGCTGAAAGACGGCGGCCATGTGGCCAGCCTTGTAAAGCCTCAGTTTGAAGCCGGCCGGGAAAAAGTGGGCAAGAAGGGCGTGGTCCGGGACCCGGCGGTGCACAAAGAGGTGCTGGAGCATTATCTGGAACACGCAAAAGAGGCCGGATTCGGTGTGCTGGGCCTGACGTTTTCCCCCATCCGGGGGCCGGAGGGCAACATTGAGTATCTGGGCTTCCTTCAAAAGGGCGCTGAGACTACCCAGGCCTTTGATCTGGACGCGCTGGTAGAAGCATCTCATCAGACCTTAAAGGAACACGGGGAGGGACAGGCATAATGGAGCCGAAAAAGATCATCCTCTGTCCGAACCCGGACCGGGATCACGGGATGCGATCCACAAAGGCCGCCGTACAGCTTTTGGAGGACATGGGCTTTCAAACGGTGATCTGCTCGCCCTTCCGGGACCCGAAAGCCGGCGCTTTCGGTGATCTGACCGCCAAGGCCCTGCTGCCGGAGCTGAAGGGGGCGGATCTCATCATCACCCTGGGGGGCGACGGCACCATTTTGCATCTTGCCAAGCTGGCCGCCCTGAATCGCATCCCCATGCTGGGGATCAACATGGGGGGACTGGGCTTTCTGGCGGAGCTGGAGGTCAGCTCGCTGAACGCCCTCAACGGTTTGAAGGACTGGGAGTTCCCCATTGAGGAGCGGATGATGCTGGACGTTTCCGTTCTGCGGGACGGCAAACAGATCTACACCAATATGGGCCTCAACGACGCGGTCATCCGGGAAGGTCCTATCTCCCATGTGATCCACCTGAAGATTTCGTCTGACGGCAAGCACCTGGCGGACATCGCTGGGGACGGCGCCATCATCGCCACCCCCACAGGCTCCACAGCCTATTCTCTGTCCGCCGGCGGCCCGGTGGTAGAGCCCACGGCCCAGACCATGGTCCTGACGCCCATCTGCACCCACAATATGCGCTTTTCCTCCTACGTCCTCTCGCCTGAGCATACGCTGACGGTGGAGTTGGAGCGCAATGGCCGCAAGCCGGTCTTTCTGTTCGTGGATGAGAGCCGGGCCTTTCCACTGCGCGCCAATGACGTTGTCCAGGTCCGCCGCAGCCGGCACGTTGTCCGGCTGGCCCACCTGTCTGAAAAGAGTTTCTGCGAAGTATTCGCCCAAAAAATGCTGCCGGGAGGATTTTGATCGTGAAAAATAACCGCCAAACCATGATCCTTGACATCATCGCCAAGGAAACCATTGAGACACAGGAACAGCTCCTGGAGCGCCTGCGCCAGCAGGGCATCTCCAGCACCCAGGCCACCATCTCCCGGGACATCAAGCAGCTCCACCTGGTAAAGGAGCCGGCAGGGCAGGGGACCTATAAATACGCGGTCTCCCACAGCCGGGCCCGGCTTAATGTGGCAGACAAGCTTCGCACCATTTTCCATGAGAGCATCACCAGCGTGGATTTTGCCCAGAACATCGTGGTGTTCAAAACCCTGGCAGGTCTTGCCGGCGGCGCCTGCGAAGCCCTGGACCACATGGACGTCAACGGCATGGTGGGCACTCTGGCCGGTGAGAACACGGTGTTTGTTGTCATGAAGGACCGGGAGTGCGCGGAGGCCTTCTGCCAGGAGATCCGGGAAATGATGTGAAAAAATCCAAGGGGTACTTTGTCCCCCTTGGACACAAAACCGAGCAAAGCCCGGTTTTGCTGACCCCCCACACCCACATACAATGTGGGCGGCCGCCGCGGCGGGCAGTGGAGTTTGCGCGGAAGTGAATTCCGCGCAAACGGAGAAAACTGTCCCATCAGATGGGCCTTTTAATAAAGAGAGGCCAAAAACCCTTTTGACAGGGAGGAAGCAGACGATGCTGGAATTGCTTCACATTGAAAATATCGCCGTGATCGAATCGGCGGACATTTCCTTCCGCCCCGGCTTCAACGCCCTGACGGGCGAGACCGGTGCCGGCAAGTCCATCGTGATCGATGCCATGGGCGCCGTGCTGGGCGGGCGGGCCTCCCGGGAACTCATCCGCACCGGGACCAACAAAGCCTTTGTCAGCGCCGTTTTTTCCCAGGTCCCGGCGGAACTGAAGGCGCTGGCGGATAACGGTGTCATCCCGGACGAAGACGGAAATCTGCTGCTGCAGCGTGAGATCTCGGTGGACGGAAAAAACACTTGCCGGGTCAACGGGCGGCCTTTGACCGTCACCCAGCTCCGGCAGATCGGCGGCGAACTGCTGAATATCCACGGCCAGCACGACGGCCAGCAGCTTCTGGACGAAGAACAGCACGGCGCCTATCTGGACCGCTTCGGCAAAACGGAAGAACCTCTGCAAACCTACCGGGCGGCCTATGACGCCATGGCCGCTTTGCGGGAGCAGATCCGCTCCCTTCAGATGGACGAGGCGGAAAAGGCACGGCGGATGGACTCCCTTCGATTCCAGATCGACGAGTTGGAGCGAGCGGAGCTGGTCCCCGGTGAGGAAGAGACCCTTGCCGCCCGGCGGGAGCTGCTGCGGAACGGAGAGAAGTACATCGCCGCTCTCTCCGGGGCAGATCAGTGCCTCAGCGGCGATGACGAGGGCTTCGGCATTGTCTCTGCCATCCGGGAGGCTGAGGAAGCCATCCGCGGTATCCGCACACTGGATAGCGACCTGGATGAGCTCTACAAACGCCTGGGATCTCTGCGCTGTGAAGCCTTTGACCTTGCCGAAACCATTCGGGATAAGCGGGCGGAATTTGATTTCTCTCCCGCGGAACTGGACGCGGCGGAGGCCCGCAGCGACCAGCTTTATCGCCTGAAGAAGAAATACGGTGCCACCGTGGAAGATATGATCGCCTATCTGGAAAAGTGCCGCGGCGAGCTGGACGCCATGGAAACAGCGGATGACACCCTGATCCTGCTGAATAGCAAGCTGAAGAAGGCGGAGTCCGCCGTGAAAGCCGCCGGGGAGACATTGACCCAGTCCCGGCAGGAGGCCGCGCGCCTTTTGGAGCGGCGCATCCAAGCGGAGCTTCAGGATCTGGATATGCGCAAGGTCCGCTTTTCCATCGATTTTGCGGAAAAGGCTCCGGGCCCGGATGGCTGCGATGAGATCCGCTTCCTGATGTCCGCCAACGCCGGCGAGGATCTGCGGCCCATTGCCAAGATCGCCTCCGGCGGTGAGCTGGCCCGCATCATGCTGGCGTTGAAAAATGTGCTGGCGGAACAGGAGGCCATCGGGACCCTGGTCTTTGACGAGGTGGATACCGGCGTTTCCGGCCGAGCAGCCCAAAAGGTGGCGGAAAAGCTGGCCCAGGTGGCCCGGCACAAGCAGGTCCTCTGCGTCACCCATCTGCCCCAACTGGCCGCCATGGCCGACACCCACTTCTCCGTGGAAAAAGGAGAGAGCAAGGGAAGGACTTTTACACACGTTCTCCAGCTTGACCGGGAGCAGCGGAAAGCAGAGCTGGCCCGCATCACCGGCGGCAGCCATGTGACGGAGGCGCTGCTGGAAAGCGCCGGAGAGCTGCTGGATCAGGCGGAGGCCTACCGGGCAAAACTGTAAGCGGATTTTACATCAAAAGCGCCCCAAACGATGAGTTTGGGGCGCTTTTTCACGCAATTTGAAAGGGTAGGGGAGCCTTCTATTTTTTTAGCACCTTCACATGGGACAGCGGATTCGCCTTTGCCGCCACCCGCAGGGATTCGTTGTCGATATGGGTGTAGATCTCCGTGGTGTTCAGGTGATCGTGGCCCAAAACCTCCTGCACAGCCCGGACATCCACGCCGTTTTGCAGCATCAGCGTGGCGGCGGTGTGCCGCAGCTTATGGGAGGAATACTCCTGGGCATCGATCCCGGCCTGCGTCAGCCGCTTTTTCACCATGGCGTGAACGCTGGACCGGCTGACCCGCTCGTTCCGGGTGGAGAGAAACAGGGCGTTGGCGTCCCGGCCGCTGATGGGCCGCCGCACTGCCAGATAGCGGTTCAGCGCCGCCTGACACGCCTCATTTAAATAAAGAATGCGCACCTTGCTGCCTTTGCCCATGACCCGCAGCGTTTCTCCTTGAATATCTTGTAAATTCAGCCCAACCAGTTCGGAGATCCGCAGTCCGCAGTTCAGAAACAGAGTCAAAATGGCGTAATCCCGCTCCTGATTCTTGCCGTCTACAGCGTCTAAAAGTTCCAAACTTTGGTCAAAAGTCAGATATTTTGGCAATTCTTTCTTCAATTTTGGAGAATCCATATCTTTGACAGGATTTTCACGAAGTTGATGGGTCTTGTTGGTCAGATAGTTGTAAAAGGAGCGCAGCGTGGCGATCTTTCTGGCCCTGGACGCCGCGTTCAGCCCAAGATCAGAGTTCCGACTGTTCTGATGGCGGACCCGGTCCCGGCTGAGATAGGTCATGTAGCCGTAAATATCCGTCAGCGTGATGCTGCCCACAAAGGCCAGATCCACATCCAGAATATCGATCTCATCCAGAGCCTTGTCCCGCAGCGCCGGGTTTCGGACCTGTTTCATGTAGCGGAAGAAATTCCGCAGATCCAGGTAGTATTCGTCCACCGTGCGCTGGGAATGGGCCTTGATGGTCTCATGATAAGATAAGAAGTCCCGCAGGATCTGCGGCGCGTCTGTACGATAATCTGACATAAAAACTCACTGTCTCATTTAAAATCATTTGGAATCGTTTATAGAAGGACGTGGAAGCGCTCCAGTACCCGGCACCCGAATCTGAAACGGCAGCCAGTTGGGCAGTCAACACGCTAAAAACCCACGCTTGCCGCATCAGCGCCAATTTCAAGCGAAGCGGCCAATCAACGGGGCGTGATCATCAATTTCAGTTCCAGCCGCCAAACCGCTCCTCCGGATTGAACAAAATTTTTATTTTGTTCAATTATGTATATCCATCGAAAAGGTCCATCCCATGCCGGCCTGTAATTTTATGGACCGGCCCTCCGCCCGCACCCTTTCGGGATACGGGCAGAGACGGACTGCGCAATTACTGCGCGGCGGCTTCCTCCAGCATATCCGAGATGATCTCCACCACCGTGGCGATCATGATATCGCAGTGACCGGTCAGGTTCAGCGCCTTGGCTGCCGGTGTGGTGTCGTCAGGCACAAACTTAGTCTTCAGCAGATCGGAGCAGCGCAGCGCGCCAAACCGCTCCATAAACCGCTTTTGCATCTCCTTGGTCTTGACCAGCGTGCGGCCCTTGGAACCGGCAACGTCCTCCGGGTCCGCCGGCGCCAGCAAAAGATCAATAGCCATAATGCCGCCGATCAGCGCGCCGCACAGCTCCCCCATGCCGCCGCCATGGCCAAAGCCGCCGCAAAGACTCAGGCAGTGGTTCTCATCCAGCCCCGTCAGGTCACCGAAGGACAGCAGCACAGACTGAGTGCAGTTGCAGCCCTTTTTGTGATACGCCACCGACTGGGCGCAGCGTTCCAATTTTTCCATTTTTTCTTTCTCGCTTTCCTTTTAATTATTAGTAAACGATTCCATTCGTTTATTTATCTAAATTTTTCGCCAATTCCATCAACTTTCTCAGCCGATGGTTCAGGCAGGATTTGCTGATAGGCGGATCAAACTCCTCCGCCAGTTCCGACAGGCTCAGTTCCGGGTATTCCAACCGCATGGCCGCCGTTTCCTGCAGCTTATCGGGAAGCTGCTCCAGCAGCTCCGCCTCCCGCAGACGCCGGATGCCCTCCAAATGTTCCTGGGCGGCCTCCACCGCCTTGTCCAGATTGGCGCTGTCGCAGTTGAGGCGGCGGTTGACACTGTTGCGCAGATCCTTTTCCAGCTTGGCGGACATAATGTTCATAGCCGCCACCGGCGCGCCGATCATGGTCAAAAAGTCCTCGATTTGGTCGCTTTGCTTGAAATAGGTGATAAAACTGCCGCTTCTGCTGAGACTTTTAGGCGGATAACCGCACTCCACCAACAACGACTCCAGTTCCCGGCTCACCTGGAGATGGGACGTGGTCAGTTCTAAGTGATAGCGCTTCAAGGGGTCGGTGATGCTACCCCCGGCAAAGAAGATGCCCCGCAGAAACGCCGCCTGATCACAGGGCTCCTCCACCAGGCCGAAATTGATGTGCAGCACCAGGTTCTGCCTGGGATCGTAGCCCAGAATATTGATGATGTGGTCCAGCTTTTTACGGTCTGTGATCTGGAAGACCCGCTTCCCCTCCTGCTGGTCCTTTTCCGGCTGGCGGTCAAAGGAGAGATTGAAGGCTCTGCGGAACAGTTTTGGGAGCCGCGCGGAAAAATTAGGGTTTTCCGTGATGATCCGCACTTCTGTAGCGCTGAAGGTATTGCAATAGAGCAAAATACCGTAGGCCTCCGCCCGGGCGCAGCACAGCTTCTGGACCGGCAGGCGGCACAGCTCATTTTTCGTATCGTAGGAAAATGACATGGCTCCTCCCCTTTTATCGGTTCATATCCCGGTGATTTTCCCGGACCCGATAACCCTGCTTGCGGATCTCCTCCGCCAGAGCGTGGGTCATGGCAACGGAGCGGTGGCGGCCGCCGGTACAGCCCACGGCGATGACCAGCTCCGTCTTCCCCTCCTCCGCGTACAGCGGCAGCAAAAAAGTGAGCAGATCCCGGAGCTTTTCCATATACGCCCCTGTCTGCCGGAAGGAGAACACATACTCCGCCACCTCCCGCTCCAGCCCGGTCTTCTCCCGCAACTCCGGGATGTAATAGGGATTGGGCATACAGCGCACGTCAAATACCAGATCCGCCTCCATGGGCAGCCCGTATTTAAAGCCGAAGGAGGTCACGCTGACACCCATGCCCCCCTTCTCCGCTACATCCCGGCCAAAGTTCCGCAGCAGCTCCCCCCGGAGCTGGGCGGTGGAGAGATGGGTGGTGTCAATGATATAGTCCGCCCGCTGGCGCAGCGGCTCCATCATCTCCCGCTCCGCCAGTACCGCTTTTTCCAGGGAATCCGCCTGTCCCATCAGGGGATGGCGGCGGCGTGTCTCCTTATAGCGCTTGATGATGGTCTCCGGGTCCGCCTCCAAAAACAGCAGGCCGCAGACACCGCTGCCGTGCTTCAACGTGTCCAGCACACTGAACAGCTCTGTGGGGCTGTTGGCGGTGCGGACATCGTAGACCAATGCCACCTTATCGTAGCGGCGGCTGCCGCCGGCGCAGAACTCGGCGAATTTCAGGATCATAGCCGCCGGCATATTATCCACGATATAAAACCCCATGTCCTCCAAAAAGGAGGCAGCCCGGCTCTTCCCCGCGCCAGAGAGGCCCGATATGATCAAAATTTCCATACCCTCACCTGACGATCTTCACTTCCGGCTCCAGCCGGACACCGGTTTCCTCCAGCACACGGCCCTGGACCTCCGCGATCAGCGCCGTCATGTCGGCAAAAGTAGCGCCGCCCCGGTTGATGAGAAAGCCCGCGTGCTTTTCCGACACCTGGGCACCCCCCACTGTCAGGCCCTTTAAGCCGCACTGGTCGATGAGCGTCCCGGCAAAATGGCCCTCCGGCCGTTTGAAGGTGCTGCCGGCGCTGGGCCATTCCAGAGGCTGACTTGCCTTTCGCTTTCCCATCAGCTCCCGCATGGTCCCACGAATGTTCTCCTCCACACCATGGGCCAGCTTCACCGCGGCGGACAGCACCACCGCTTCCGGCCGGTCTGTCAGCAGACTGCGGCGGTAACCAAGGCACAGTTCCTCCACCATCAGCGTGCGGACACCCTCGTCCGGGAACAGCACCGTGGCGCTTTCCAGCACCTGCTTCATCTCCCCGCCGTAGGCACCGGCATTCATGCACACGGCGCCGCCCAGTGTGCCGGGGATGCCGTGGGCAAATTCCAGACCCGTCAGGCTGTGGGAGGCCGCAAATTCCGCAAAGCGGGCCAGGGAGACGCCGCACTCCGCCGTCAGAACACCGTCCCCCTCTTGGGTGATCGCTGTCAGGCCGGTGGTATCCACCACCAGGCGGTCCAGGCCCTCATCCGCCGCCAGCAGATTGCTGCCCCGGCCAATGACCAGCGGTCTCGCGCCGCTCTTCCAGGCCAGGTCCATCACCAGCGCCAGTTCTTCCCGGCTGCCGGGAATTGCCAACCGCCGGGCCGGGCCGCCGATGCGGAAGGTGGTGTGCCGGCTCATCGGCTCGTCATAAAGCACCCGCAGCCCCGACAGATCACGGCTCACCGCCCGGTCAAATTCTATCGTCCAGTCCATGCATGGACCTCCTTACGCAAAAGTTCGCAGCGCCGCCGCGCCGATCAGTCCGGCGTCTCCGCCCAACTCCGCCGACACAACGCAGGGGATCTGGCCCCCATTGCGGGGATAGCAGTTTGCGCTGGTCATGGCCCGGACGGGCTCCAGCAGCAGCGCCTCCGGCGCGCCGGCCACGCCGCCGCCCAGGGCCACGGCCTCCGGGTGGAAAATGTTGATCAAATTCGTCAACCCCACGGCCAGACGCTCACGGTACTCCCGACACAATGTCAGCGCCGTTTCATCTCCCCGTTCCGCCGCCTGAAAAACGGTGCGGGCCTCCAGTCCTGCCGGTCTGGCCAGCTCATGCAGCAAACTCTCGGGGTGGTGGGCCATGGCCGTCTCCGCCGCCTGGATCAGCCCGGTAGCGGAGCAATACGCCTCCCAGCAGCCCCGGCGGCCGCAGTTGCAAAGCAGGCCGTCCCTTTCAATGACCATGTGTCCCACCTCGCCGGCCATGCCGCCGCCATTGTAGATCCTGCCGTTCAAAATCAGGCCGCCGCCAATGCCAGTACCCAGGGTGATCATCAGAAAGTCCCACAGCCCCTGTCCCGCGCCGTAAAGCCATTCGCCCAGCGCCGCGCAGTTGGCGTCATTTTCCAGATAGACCGGCAGATCCAGCTCCCGGCGGAAGATCGTCTCAAAAGGCACCTGCAGCAGCGGGAGATTGCAGGTGTAGATGATCTCCCCGCCCCGCACCGCGCCGGGGATGCCCACGCCCACGGATTCGATGTCCGCCTCCGTCACGCCTGCCAGGTCCATCGCCTCCCGGGAAAGGGCGGCCAGATGGCGGATCAGTGCCTCTGGACTCTCCACCCGTCCCACCGGCGTTTTCGCCGTGGAGAGCAGCGTTCCCTCTTCCGTGACCACACCGGCCCGGAGATTGGTGCCGCCTACATCAATGCCGATATTCAAAGCGCTCCGCCTCCGTTACTTCTGTTTTCCGTCCGCCGCCTGACTGCCCAGATCCGCCCGGAGATCCACCCGGCGGGCCAGTTCCTCGGCGGCGTTGTAGCCATACCGCCGGTGACGGTTGTTCATGGCCGCCACCTCCACGATGCTGGCCAGGTTCCGTCCCGGCCGGATGGGCACCGTGACACAGGCCACCTTTTGACCCAGAATGTCGATAAACCGGTCTTCGATCCCCAACCGGTCATAGAATTTCGTGCTGTCCCAGGGCTCAAATTCCACCACCAGGTCGATCTGAGACTCCGGCATCACCGCCCGCATACCGAAAAGCTGGCGAATGTCGATCACGCCGATGCCCCGCAGCTCGATATAGTTGCGGATCACCTCCGGTGCCGTGCCCACCAACTGATCGGAGATCCGGCGGATCTCCACCGCGTCATCCGCCACCAGGCGGTGACCCCGCATGATGAGCTCAATGGCAGCCTCGCTCTTGCCCACGCCGGAATCACCGGTGATCATCACACCCTCGCCGTAAATATCCAGCAGCACACCGTGCCGCGTGATGCAGGGGGCCAGCTCTTTGCTGAGATATTCCATGGTGTGGCTGGTAAAATCCGCCGTGCGCTCCGGTGTGGACAGCAGGGTCCGGCCATGGGTGCGGGCGCACTCCAGACACTCCGGCGGGCACTCCATGTTCCGGGCGATGACCAGGGCCGGGATGGTGTAGGTGAAAAGGTCGTCAAACACCTTGCTCCGGCGAGCTTCCGTCATTTTCATAATATACGTCAGCTCCGCCTTGCCCATGACCTGGATCCGGCGGGCGTCAAAATAGTCAAACAGGCCCAGGATCTGCAGATCCGGCCGGTTGATATTCACCGTTTCGATCACATCCGTATCAAAGGTGTCTCCCCGGTTGAGGATCTCCAACTCGAAATGCTTTACAAATTTCGCCAGACTCGTACCCTTCTTGCTCATGGTATCCTGTCCCTTCCCCAGACGTGTTTTCCACACGCCCGCTCATCTTGTACCTTTGACCGTCCCCTCTTTCGGCGGCGGTCAGGCTCCTGTTCTCTATTATATCTGATTTTCTTCCTCTCCGCAACACTTTCACACCTGCAGACGCAACTTTCCACGCCCCGGGATCAGAAAAAAATATTTCATTTTTTTAAAAATTCTTCTTGCTTTTTCGATTCTAATCTGCTATGATACTACTTGTGCTTGTATGTCGAGTACGGATCACGCAACGGTAAGGAGGTGCAACGGATGGCAAAGTGCGAGTTCTGCGACAAGGGCGTAACGTT
>CAZFJB010000014.1:0-12726 GCA_964519775.1 uncultured Oscillibacter sp. | reverse complement strand
CGGTCGATGAGCTTGTCATACTCCACCACCACTTCGCTGCCGCAGATCTGCTCCAGGGCGTAATTCTTATCCAGACCGATGATGGTCCCGGCAGGCACCGCGCCGGAGCGCAGCAGCTTGGCGCCCAGAGGGGTGGTCAGCTTGCCGGTGGCCTGGAAATTCAACCCCGTGTTGGGGTTCTGGAACTCACTGAGCTTCAGCATAGCCAGCATAGCGTCGCCACTCACCAGCATGGTGTTCATGGTGTAGGGATCGAACTGGGCCCAGAAGTCCACCAGCGCCTCGTAGCTCAGTGTGCCCTTGCTCCCGCCGATGGGTGCGGTGCCGATGGTGCAGACCTTGGCGGCATTGTCGTTGCCGTCGCCGTTGATCAGCACATTCACGGCATCCTCCAGATGCATCCGGCCGATGTAAGCGCCGATCTGGCGCAGCGTCACGGCAAACAGATCCAGCCGCTGGAAGCGGATGGCCTCGTAAGGCGCCACCAGCATCCGGCCCCGCTTGTGGAGCCGCACCAGGTTCTCCTGGGTGTGGATGGTGGTCTGGGGGATCTGGGCCCCCTCCTCCACCCGCTTGAGCTTTTTCTGCTCCTCGGTGGGAGTGGAGGCGATGGAGCGGTAATCCATGCCGTCAAAATGGGTCACCGTCGCGGTGATATCCGGCAGGATGCTCTCCTCCTCCATGCCCTGGCGCACCACCCGGGACACGAACTCCGGGAACAGCACGGCAGACTCGGTGGACCAGAAGAATTTCTCCACCTTGTCGCTGCCGGCGCCCTTGACCTTGATGTCAAAGCGCTTGAGCTGGCGCTGGAAGGCGTCCAGGCCCTCCAGGGCCGTGCCCTTATAATTCTCGCTGGGGTCCAGTGCCTCCAGCGTCTGGGCAAAGCTGCGGCCCCCTTGGCCGTACATACCCTTCTCCAGCTTCAGATTTTCATAATGATAAGCCATATTCCCTCTCCTCCTTCTTAAAGCACGATGGTCACCGTCTGGGCGGTGGTGTCCACATCCACAGCCAAATACTGCTTGCCGCCGCTGGCCACGCACACGCCGCCGTTTCCGTCTGCCGCCAGGGCGTTCCAGCCGGCAGCGGGGGCGCTGCCGCCGCTGTAGCTGACGGTCATCATGCCGCCCATGGCCACGGAGCAGGCCTTCTTGTCTCTGGCCACCGCCACCACCACGCCGTCAAAATTGCCGCTGGCGGTGCAGGCAGCCACCGTGCCATTGCCGCTGACCTTCACCACCTGGCCCACCTGCGCGCTCTCGCAGGCGAAGGTGGCTGCCCACTGGCCGATGCCCTCATAAGAAACGTTCATTGAATTTCCTCCCTCATATCATTGTTGTCCTTATCAGACAAGGAACACAGTCTCATCTTCCCGCTTCTCCGCCTGCTGCCGCTGCCGCAGTTGGACCGGCACGGGAAATTTTTTCGCGATCTGCGCCTCATAGGCGCCCTTGAGTTCCAGCAGTTCCTCCTCTTCCAGCCGCCCGATCGCCTTGGCGAACACACTGCCGTCCAGCGCCTCATCCGCCAGCATGGCAAGGCGTGCCACCTCCCGGCGCAGCGCCTTTAAGTACCGCTGTCCCATCTCCGCCTGCTTGCGCAGTGTCCGCAGTTCCCGGCTCTCCCCGCCAAATCGCTTCACCACGCCCGCTCTGGGCTGCGCCGGCACCGCAACAAAGGACCATTCATAGGCGTCCTTTGGGTCCTTCAGCTCCGCAAAACACAGCTTCCCATCATAGCTCTGCCCCTTCACATGGCCGCAGGCGCCGTTTTCCACCCCGCAGATGGAGCAGACGCTGCGGCTCATAGCGCACCCCACGCTGACCTCTTTTTTGATGCCGCCCTCGATCTCCGTGATGAGATCCTGATTCTTCTCCGTCCGCATGAGATACGCCCAGGCCTTCAGCCAGCAGTAGGCGTCCCCTGCCGCCGTCACAATGCCCGGCTCCTGTATCACCTCTGTCCGGTAGATCCGGGCCGTCTGGCCCTTAGCGGACCACTGGTGGTCAAAAATGCCGCTCTTTCCCAGAAACAGCTCCCCCAGTGCCTCCAGCGTCTCCGTCCCGAAGCGCTCCAGATCCCGGTCCACCTCGTTGTCGCACAGCCGCACGCTGAAGGTATACACCTGATCCTCTGTCAGCTCCGCCTTACTGAATCGGTTGATCTCCGCCAGTTCCTCCTTTGTCAGCGCCATAAGATCCCTCCTTTTTTGTTTTCATCGCAAATCGCACCCCCCATTTTCTTTTTGAAACATCAAAAAGAAAACCCTCCAGAGGGGCTTCTCTTGCCCCTTCGGGACAATTCACCTTCTGCGCCGTGCACCGTGAAAAAAAATGTTTGGGGATGAATTGACACGGCAGTGTCAATTCATCCCATTACGGGAGTTGTAATACGAAAGTACCGGCAAAGTCCGGCAGCTTGCCGCGTGCCCGCGCTATACTCTTCATCTTCAAAAACTACCGTCCCGCATTTGATACTGCCAGCTTCATCGGGATGCAAATAGGACACATTCAGCGTTGATTTTCGTTGCCGCTCACGCTCAGTCGCAGAGCCATGCAGCGGCAGCGAAAATAGAAGAACAAGGTGTCCTTAACTGCCCCGAAGTTTGCGCCTACTACGTCACGGCGTACACAGTTGGTTACCCCTTCGCTTCCACCGCGTCATTCTCAATTCTTAGCTTTCTGGCCTGCTCCCGATACAGCGCCGCCTTGGCTTCCTCCACCTGATCCTGCAAGTTGATGTCCTCCCAGTCCACGGTAAAGCCCTCCGTGCAGCCCCGCATCCGCAGCCACAACCGGCAGATCTTCTCCACCACCGGTGTCAGCGTCCGCCGGATGGCGGTGATCTCCGTGGTGAGCATGTCCGCCTGCTGGGCGCTCATCCGCTCGGTGGAATTCCAGTTCAGCCCCAGCATAAAGGGCGGGATGCCGGTCTTGGCCACGATCTGCTCCATGATCTGCCGCACCGGCACCTGGCTGTCCAAGATCGGCGCGTCCCCGCCGATGACCTTGATGTCCACATCGCCCACGGCCACCAGATCCTGCACGCTGCCGCTCTTCGTCTCCCGCATAGCCCGGCTCCACTCCCGTGCCAGCACCTGCCCCCGCTCCGCGGCGCCGCCGTCTCCGTCCTTGCACGTTACAGCGAACCTCACATTGCCGCACCGTTCCCAGTTGACCCCAATGGTGTTGTAGATCCTCATGAGAATGTCCGCCATAAAGGGCAGTCCCCGCAGCATGGATACGCCGTAGGGATGTGCCGCCTCCGGGTGCAGCGGCGTGAAGAGCAGCAAGTCCTGATAGAGCAGCTCCACCATGCGGCCCTTTTCATCCGGCCCGTACAGGGCAAACTCCAGAGGACTTTCCCCCTCCCGCGGCTCCACCTGGTCCACCCTGCCGCACAGCAGCGCCGCCAGACTTCGATTCCCGGCGGCTGGCACCATCTCGCCCACCGCCGCGCCGCACACCAGCAGGGAATCCAGATATTGTTCCAAAAAGGCGTTGATGCCCTGCTGCCCCCGGCCCACCGGCACCTGGTCCAAAAACCGCCGCAGCAGCCGCTCCGTCTCCGCCGTCTCGCACATCACCTTCACGCCGCCGCTGAGGCGGATCAGCTTGCACACGGCGGCGTCCACCACCGGCACCGCCTCCCGCACCGCCTGATAGAGCCGGAGCTCTCCGCTCCCCGGCATTGAGCCGCTCCGCAGCGCCGTGTAGGGATGCGCCGCCCATTCCCTTAGCTGTACCGCCTGGGCCGCCGTCCCTTTTCCCTGCCTTTTCCATAAATTCAAATTGACCACTCCTCTCTCCGGGTCCCGCTTTCTCACCCTTCCTCCCCCAGCTCCTCTTTTTGCACGTAGCCGTGCAACCGCTCATTTATTTTCATATCCAGCCCACTTTTCCCTCTCTCACGCCCGCCTCGCCACGCACACCGCCGCAAAGCCCCCGCTTCGCTCCCCTTTCATATCCATGGCAAAATACCGCATCTCATCCATAGCGTGATCGTGTTCCTTTTTCGGCGCGTCCCTTCCGGCCCGCTCATCCCAGCAGTAAAGCGCCATCTCCCGCAAGCAGTCCCGGCACCCGCCGCAGATCACGATTTTTCTCTTCCGCAGCAGATCCGCCGTCACCCGGATACCGTCCACCACATTGTTGTCGGCCTTCACCACCCGGTAGCCTCTTCTGCGCAGCGTCTCGATAAAGCTGGCGGCCGACGGGTCCGCGATCACCCTCTGGATCTCCTTCCCCTCTGTCAATCTGTCCAGAGCGTCGGCGTACTCCGCGTCGGTCATCTGCCGACCCTCCCGGCGGGAATCGTAGTAGAATTCCTCCACCCGGTACCAAACGCCCTCTTTCTCTCCCCAAAGGCCCATGGACGTGGGATTGGCCGTCCCATAATCCACCGATACCCGCCACCGGGAAAAAGGTCCCTCCGGCGCCGTCTCCGCGTCCCGCGCCGGATCATAAAAGTCGTACACCAGTCCCTCCGCCGCGATCCACTGCCCCAGCACGAACCGCTGATAAAACACCCCGGAATACAGCCGCTCATATCGCTGCCGGATCTCCGGCGGCAGCCCGGGATTATCCTCCATGGTAAAGTGCAGCCGCAGCGCCCCCCGGTTCTCCGCCTTCTGGATCCACTCCCGGTAAAACCAATGTTCCGGCCCTTCCGGGTTGCAGTTGAACCACAGCTTGCTGCCCCGCACGCTGCATCGGGCCACCGCCTGCTCCACAAAGGATCTGGGCATCAGTGCCGCCTCATCCAGCAGTACGCCTGCCAGGGTGCTGCCCTGGATCAGCGCGGCGCTGGACGCGTCCCGGCCCCCAAAAAGCAAAAACTGATTGGTGTGCCCCCCAAACCGCACCGTCAGGCTGTTGGCGCCCCGGTTTTCCCGGATGTCCATCCCGATCCGCCGCAGACACGGCAGCAGCTCCGTCAGCAGATTCCGCCGCAGCGCCCCCACGGTTTTCCCGCACAGGGCGAACTGCCGCCCGTGAAAGCAGCTCTGGGCCCACAGGAAAAAGGACAGCCCCATGGAAAAGGTCTTTCCACTGCGGACCGCCCCATCACAGATCACCGCCTGCCACCGGCCGCTCCGCCACCAGGAGAGCACCTGCTTTTGCTTTTTGGAAAACTGGACCGCCTCATTCTTCATCCTCGTCTCCTGTCTCTCCGCTCAGGGCCGCCAGCGCCTGATACAGCGGATCGCTCTGGGCGCTCTCCTCTCCTGTTTCCAGCAGCTTCCACAGTGTCTCCAGTGCCCGGACCCGGTCCGCCATCTTGACCTCCACCCCTTTTTCTGTTACTCTAAGTTCAGAGATGGCTGTCAGATCCAGTCGTTCCAGCCCCGCCTCCTCCCGGCGCAGCGCCAGCCGGACCGCGTCGTCCACCCGGCCAAAGGCCAACCGGGCCAACTGCCGCAGCACGTCCTCCCGCTTGAGCTGGGCCGCCGCGTCGCTTCGCATCCGCTCCAACTTCTGCTGGGTCGCCTTTTTCCCCAGCATGGCATAGCCGTCCTTCCGGCCGATCTCCGCCGCGGCCCGCTCCGGGTCCATGGTCCTGAGATAGGCCCGGCAGAACCGGCCGTCCTCCTGTCTGTCCTTCATGGTTCATCCCCCCGTTTCACCCCTCCCCCCGCTGCGGCGAAAAAATGCACGTCCCCATGCACCCCCTCCCCGGCAAAATCCGTCCCTTCGCCCCAGCGCGCCAGGGACTTATCCCGTCTCTTGATGAATTTACAGGCGTGATGGATCCTCCAATTCAGCGTCTCCTATTTTTACACTCTTTCACACTCCGGAGGTACCACTTGAAATATCTTGAAAAGAAGCAGGCCAACCTGCTGATCCTGGGTTGTTGGCTTGTTTACACCGCCGCGTATGTCGGCCGGCTCGACTATTCCGCCAGCATGGTCAAGATCATCTCCGAACTCGGAATAACGAACGACCAGGGCGGCTTTGTTTATTCCTGCTTTGCGCTTACATACGGCATCGGGCAGCTTATCAACGGCCTGATGTGCCGGCGCTATAACCCAAAATTCGTTATAACAGGCGCTCTCAGCGTTTCCGCTGTCGTCAACTTTCTCATGCCTTTAAGCGGGGATTATCGTGTGATGGCCGCATTATGGCTGATAAACGGCATGGCGCAGTCCATGCTCTTCAGCCTGCTCATCCGCACACTTTCCCGCAATATCCCTGGCGATACCCTCAGCAAGGCGATCTATGTCATGAGCTCCACCGTCGCCGCGGGCACAGCATCCGCATACGGTCTTTCCGCTCTTTTTGTGGCGCTTGATCTGTGGAAGGTCACCTTTTTCATTGCCTCCACCCTCATGACTGCCGCCGCGATCACCTGGGTCCGCATTATGACGAAAATCGAAGCCCCCGCCGCGCGCGGTGCCCTTGAAGAAGCCGACTCTCCCCAACAGGAGGAGGCCCGCGGCGCCGCGTCCGGTCCAAAAGCCCCTGCGCATTCCCTCTTTATCGTAACGCTGGTCTTCGTCGCCGTTACCGCCGTCGCCAACGGCTTTATAAAGGACGGCGTAAACAACTGGCTCCCCAAAATTCTGCGGGATGAGTTCGGCGTTTCGGACTCACTCTCCATCGTTCTCACGCTTCTTTTGCCCGTGTTCTCCATTTTTGGTTCCATCATCGCGCGAAAGCTGTACTGCGCGCTTAAAAACCATCTTTTGATCAACGGCATTTTCTACAGCGCCGGGTTCCTGTTTTCGCTCGTGATCTTCCTCATCTATCCCATGCGCATGGTCATCCCCACAATGGCGCTGTTTATCGCGCTCGCCTGCATGATGGCGGCGATCAACAATGTCATAACCAGTATGTTCCCCCTCGATCACAGGGATCAGATGGATTCCGGTCTCCTTGCGGGCCTTCTTGATACGCTCTGTTATGTCGGCTCTTCCGCCGCCGGCATCCTCCTGGGCAAGCTGTCCCAAAGCCTTGGCTGGTCCACCGTAATAATGACACTGTTCCTCTTTGCGGGCGTCTCCGCTGTGGTCTGCCTGTCCGTTTCAATATTCACACGGAAAAACATGAAATAGCGGGGGATCTCCTCCCTTCCCTTGCGAAAATGCCGCCTCTCACCTCTTTTTTAGCGGTAATTTAACATCCCGTCTGCTATACTGAGTGTTGTCTGAATGTGTCTGAATTTCTGGAGGTTCCTATGCCTGATCCCCGTTCCCGCAAAACCGTCTTCTCCTTCACCTTCCGTGATCTGGCCGTCACGCTGCTGATCCTTCTGGGCTCGGTGTTTTTATGTACCCTCCTTCAGCGGATGGACCCCAGCGCCGGCTTCGCCACGCCGGTCTTCGTCCTGGCGGTGCTGCTGACCTCCCGCTTTACCACCGGGTATTTCTGGGGCTTTCTCTCCTCGGTGCTGGGCGTCATCGCCGTCAACTTTTTCTTCACCTATCCCTTCTGGGCCTTCAACCTGACCATTACCGGCTATCCCCTTTACTTCTTCACCTTCCTGTCCGTCTCCTTCATCACCTCCGCTCTCACCACCAAGACCCGGCAGCTTGACAAGCTCCGTCTGGAAAATGAAAAGATCAAAATGCGGGCGGACCTGCTCCGCTCCGTGTCCCACGATATCCGTACCCCCCTGACCTCCATCATCGGCTCCACCTCCACCATTCTGGAAAATCCCAACATTTCAGAGGAAGACAGCCGCACCCTTTTGGAGGACGTGAAGCACGAGGCCCAGTGGCTGATCCGTGTGGTGGAAAATCTCCTCTCCATCACCCGCATCGGCAGCGATCAGGCCCCCCAGCTCACCAAGCAGCCGGAACTGGCGGAGGAGATCCTGTCCGCCGCGGTGTTGAAGGCCAAAAAGCGCCTGACGAACATCAAATTCTCCGTCAGCGTGCCGGAGGAGCTGCTGCTGGTCCCCATGGACCCCATCCTCATCGAGCAGGTCCTCTCCAACCTCATCGAAAACGCCGCCACCCACGGTGTCACCACCACCGCCATCCACCTCAGTGCCTCCAAGGGAGAGGACGGCTTCGCCATTTTCTCCGTGCGGGACAATGGGCAGGGCATCCCCCCCGCGCTGCTTCCCCATCTGTTCGACAATTCTATCCGCCATGCCTCCACCCCCACGGAGGACGGCAAGCGCAACATGGGTCTGGGACTTTCCGTGTGCAGCGCCGTGGTCAGAGCCCACGGCGGCACGCTGACTGCCCACAATCATCAAAATGGCGCTGAATTTATCTTTCGGCTGCCCCTTTTATAAGGAGGATCTTCCATGAACATCCGTGACAAAATCCTGATCATTGAGGATGAAAAAAGCATCTCCCACTTCATCTCCACCATTTTGACCGCCAATGGCTACGATACCATGCGGGCAGCCACCGGCGCTGAAGCCATGAGCATGATCTCCTCCCACTGTCCGGACCTGGTGATCCTGGATCTGGGCCTCCCTGATATGGACGGGCTGGACATCCTCCGCCAGATCCGCAGCTGGTCGGCCCTTCCGGTGGTGGTGGTCTCCGCCCGCTCCCATGAGCAGGACAAGGTCTCCGCTCTGGACCTGGGTGCAGACGACTATCTCACCAAACCCTTCGGCACGGATGAGCTCCTTGCCCGGGTCCGTACGGCCCTGCGCCACACCCGCACCGCCTCCGGCAATGACGAGATCGCCCGCCAAGGCACTTATACCGTGGGCGAGCTGACCATCGACTACAATAAGCACCAGGTCCTCATCCGGGGCGAAAACGTCAAGCTGACCCTCAGCGAATTCCGCATCGTGGCTCTGCTGGGTAAGCACGCCGGCCGGGTCCTGACCTATGACTACATCATCAAAGAGCTCTGGGGCCCCCGGGCCGGCGGCGACAATCAGATCCTCCGGGTCAACATGGCCAACATCCGCCGCAAAATCGAGAAAAACCCCGCGGAGCCTGAATACCTCTTTACCGAAGTCGGCGTGGGCTACCGCATCGCGGAGTCCGATAGCTGACCCCTCTCTCCACGCTGAACCGGCGTCCCGCCTCTGGGCGGAACGCCGGCTCTTCGTTTTTTCTCTCTTTCCGCATGAGCGTCCTTGCGGCCGCATAGGATTTCAGTGCGGCCCGCCGGGAACATCTTCCGGCCCGCCCTGATCTTGAAACGAGGTGGATACATGGCGCTCACCTGGATCTGGACCGCTATGGTCACGCTTTCCCTTCTCTGCGGCATCTGTAACGGCACCTTGGAGCAGGTGACCTCCGCTGCCCTCTCCGGGGCCCAGTCCGCCGTGGAGCTGAGTCTCTCCATGGCCGGCATCCTGTGCCTTTGGAGCGGCGTGATGGAGGTGCTGAACGTCTGCGGCCTCTCTGCCCGGCTCTCCCGGGCCTTCCGTCCCCTGCTGCGCCGTCTGCTGCCCCGCTCCAGCCGGGACCCGGAGACCCTGGCGGCCATCTCCGCCAACGTTTCCGCCAATCTACTGGGCTTGGGCAACGCCGCCACGCCTTTGGGCATCCAGGCCGCCCGCCGCATGGCCCGGGGCTGCGGCGGCACCGCCAGCGACGAGCTGTGCCTTCTGGTGGTCCTCAACACCGCCTCCATCCAGCTCCTGCCCACCACGGTGGCCTCTCTCCGCTCCGCTTACGGCAGCACCGCCCCCTTTGACATTCTGCCCGCCGTGTGGATCACGTCTCTCGCCTCCGTCACGGCGGGCGTCCTCACCGCCCGCCTTCTCTCCCGTCGGAAGGGAGGCCGCCCTTGAACCTCAGCGCCCTGCTTCTGCCCCTTCTCCTCTCCGGCATTGCCCTGTACGGCGCGGGCCGCCGCCTGGATGTCTACGCCGCCCTGACCCACGGCGCCGAGGAGGGCCTCACCGTGCTGCTGCGGATCATCCCGGCCCTGACGGCCCTTCTGACCGCCGTGAGTATGTTCCGGGCCTCCGGGGCCATGGACCTCCTCTCCCGTCTCTGCGCCCCGGCTCTGGAATTTCTGGGCATCCCGCCGGAGACCGCCCCGCTGATGCTGATCCGCCCCGTCTCCGGCAGCGGTGCTCTGGCTGCCGCCAGCGACCTGATGGCCGCCTACAGCCCCGACAGCTATATTGGCCGGGTAGCCGCCGTCATGATGGGCAGCACGGAGACCACCTTCTACACCATCGCCGTCTACTTCGGCTCCGCCGGTATCCACCGCACCCGCCACACCATCCCGGCGGCCCTGATGGCGGACCTCACCGGCTTTTTCATGGCCGCCCTGACCGTCCGCCTTTTCTTCGGCGCTTAAAGCGTGAAACACGCGAAAAAACGCCCCGGTGTCTGAGACACCGGGGCGTTTTCGTCTTTATTCCTTATATTCTCGTTGGTTTCTCTGTTCCCCGCTTCAGCGCAGATGCTCCCGCAAACGCTCCAGATTCCCCTCCATCAGCGTCACATAGGTCTCCCCCCGTTCCAGTTCATCGGGGGACACATTGTGACAGGTGTGGAACATGGCCGTCCCGGCTCCTGCCGCCTCAGCGATGGCATCCGCCACCAGATGGTTGGAAAACTCGATATACCACACGGTGGAGATCTCCTCCGCCTTCACCTTGTCCGTCAAAAATGCCACCGTGGCGGCGGACGGCTCCGTCTGGGTGGAGCAGCCGGGGAAGGCCGCGTAATAGTCCAGCGCAAATTCCTCCGCGAAGTACCGCAGGGGGAACCGGTCGCCAAAAACGATGGTCCGGTCCGTCAGGCCGTCAAAAAAGGCGTGAAATTCCTCATCCAGCCGGTCGATCTCCCGGGCGTAGCCTTCGGCATTGGCCCGATAGGCCGCGGCGTGTTCTCCGTCCAGCGCCGCCAGCTCCTCTCCAAACCGCCGTGTCAGCGCCGCCGCGTTGGCCGACGCGGTCCAGACGTGTTCATCGATCTCCATGACCGCTCCCAGATAGGCCTCGTCTTCGTCATGGTCCTCATGCCCATGGTCATGGGCATCGTGGTCATGGCCGCCTTCTTCCTGCATCCCCTCTTTATGCTCCTCTTCCAACGTCTCCACGCAGTCGATCATAGCCAAGGTCCGCCCTGTGGGCTCCGCCGCCGCCAGGATCGTTTCCACCCAGGCATCGGACTCGCCCCCCAGATAGATAAACAAGTCGCAGTCCCGCACCGCCAGAATGTCCGCCGGTGTCGGCTCGTAGGAGTGGCTCTCCGTCCCCGGCGGCAGCAGCAGCTCCACCTCCGCCAGTTCCCCGGCGGCAGCCCGGGCAAAGTCGTAGGCCGGAAACACCGTGGTCACAATGTGGAGCGTTCCATCCTCCCGTTCCGGCACGGATGCCGGGGCGCAGCCGCTCAGCAGCGCCAGAGTCAACACCATCAGCAACAGTCTTTTCACCGAAATATCCCTCACAATTTGAGAATGATTTTCAAATATCATACCACACCGCCCCACGAAAAGCAACCCCGCCCCAAAAGAAAAGCCCCCGGCACCGCCGGGGACTTTTTTCAATGTTCTCAGCTTATTCAGTTCTCTGATAATTCCGTCAATCGCGCGAATTGTTCTTCTGTAACGATCCCTTTCAGGGTGGTCATCGCCTTTTGATACTCGTTTGTATAGTGCGAGAACGTATCCGTTCTTTGCAGCTTAAATCCTAACGAGAGATACAGGAAGATCGCCTTCCAGCTCCACGGCTGTGTATGAATATAGACCGGAAGCCGCCCCTGTTCTTCAAACAGGTTCATGATCTCACGGCACAACGCCTTTCCCAGGCCCATACCGTGATAGCGTTCCGCCACGATCAGCCAGTGCAGGGAAGCCACCCAGGAATCCTGCCGCTTGTCCTGCCACGCGATACAGGACCCGATCACAGCGTGCTCCCCATTTAAAAGGAACCGGACATTCTTTGCCAAACGCTCCCGATCCTGCGTATACGTTTCGACGAAATAGGCTTCCGCTTCTTCAATGGAAGCGAAATCGCCGGCGGAAAATTCCAATTCCGCCCATGCCCTTTCATATCCCTTTTCATAAGGCACGATCGAAAATCCCTTGGGCAGGAGCACCGCTTGGCGCCGGTAAGCGTCACACCGCATGATCGTATCGCAAAATGGGATCGTCCTGTCCAGCATATCGATTCCCCTATCACACTTAAATCACCGCTATCAGCGTGATCCTATGCGCAAGCTGTCTTTCCGGCGGTTGGAGCCCCTTACTTCTGATACTCAAACTCCCAGCCGTCCAGAGACACGGTGTCACCATCCTGGATGCCCCGCTCCTCCAGCTTCTCGTAAAGGCCGGACTCCCGCAGCACCTTGTCGAACCACATCCGGCTCTCATAGTCATTGAAGTTGACGTTGGCCATGAGCCGCTCCAGCCAGGGGCCCTGGATCAGCCAGGTGTGGCCGTCGTCCTCCTTCTGGATATCCAGCGGCGCGGAGGAATCCAGCACCGGCACCTTGGGCACATATTCCGGCTCGTAGACGATCACCGGCGGCAGGGCGGCAAGCCGCTCCGCCACCTTCCCCACCAGTTCCCGGGTGCCCTGATGGGCGGCAGCGGAGATCTCCATCAGGGGGAAGCCCAGCGCCTCCACATGGGCCCGGAGTTTTTCCAGATTTTCGGGGTCCTCCATGATGTCCACCTTGTTGGCCGCCACGATCTGGGGCCGCTTGGCAAGGTCGGGGCTGTACTGCTCCAGTTCCGCGTTGATGGCGTCAAAATCCGCGATGGGATCCCGGCCCTCACTGCCGGAAACGTCCACCACATGGACCAGCAGGCGGCAGCGGTCGATGTGGCGCAGGAAGTC
>CAZFJB010000013.1:11196-12789 GCA_964519775.1 uncultured Oscillibacter sp. | reverse complement strand
CTGAAGCTCAGCCCCCGCAGCGCCGAGATCCAGCGGCTGGTGGGCCGCAGTCTCCGGGCGGCTGTGGATATGGAAGCCCTGGGCGAGCGGAGCGTCACCATCGACTGTGACGTGCTGCAGGGCGACGGCGGTACCCGCACCGCCTCCGTCACCGGCGGCTTCATCGCCTTGGCGCTGGCCTGCCGGAAGCTGGTGGAGGAGGGGTACCTGAACGCCAGCCCCATCCGCCACTTTGTCACCGGCGTGTCCGCCGGCATCGTGGACGAGCAGCCACTGCTGGACCTCCAATACAGCGAGGACAGCCGGGCCCAGGTGGACCTCAACTGCGTGATGAACGAGCTGGGGGAGATCATTGAGCTGCAGGGCACCGGCGAGGGCCGTGCCTTCACTCTGAGCGAGCAGCAGGAGCTGGTGCGGCTGTGTGCCAAAGGCAACGCCGCGCTGCTGAAGATCCAGAAAGAAGCGCTGGGAGGGAAACTGTGATGAAATTTGTATTGGCGACCCATAATCCCCATAAAATTCAGGAAATGAGTGAGATTTTAGGCAAATACGGCGTAGAGGTGATCTCCCCCAAGGAGCTGGGCATCACCGTGGACGTGGAGGAGACCGGCACCACCTTCGCGGAAAACGCCATGCTGAAGGCGAAGGCCATCTGTCAGGCGGCGGATCTGCCGGCCATTGCCGATGACTCCGGCCTCTGTGTGGACGCCCTCAACGGCGGCCCCGGTGTCTACTCCGCCCGGTACGGCGGCGAGGAGCTGGACGACAAGGGGCGGTATATGCTGCTGCTGCAGAATATGCGGGGGCAGACCACCCGGGCGGCCCACTTCGCCTGCTCCATTGCCTGCGCCTTCCCCAATGGGGACACCATCACGGCGGAGGGCCGCTGCGACGGCACCATCGCCTTTGCCCCCATGGGGGACGACGGCTTTGGCTACAATCCGGTGTTTTTCGTGCCGGAGAAGGCAAAGACCTTTGCCCAGATGACCCTGGAGGAGCGGACGGAGATCTCCCACCGGGGTCGGGCTCTGGCAGCCTTTGCCGAAAAGCTGGAAACCTATTTAAAATAAAAAACAGGAGAAACAAATGGAACTGACAAGCAAACAGCGGGCACAGCTCCGCGGTCTGGCCAACAGCATCGACACCATCATCCATGTGGGTAAGGAGGGTATCGGCGAGAACCTGATCAAGCAGGCGGACGACGCGCTGGAGGCCCGGGAGCTCATCAAGGGCAAGGTTTTGGAGAATAATATCGAGTATGACGCCCGTCTGGCGGCCCAGGCGCTGGCGGAGGCCACCCGCAGCCAGGTGGTGCAGGTCATCGGCACGAAGTTTGTGCTCTACCGTGAGACCCACAGCAAACCCAAGGAGAAGCGCATCGAACTGGTAAAGCCGGCGAAGAAGCGGAAATGACCTGCGCCACACGCCGGGAGTCCGGCGTACAAGCATTTTGGCGCAGCCAAAATCTTGGAACGGGCGGGCTTTGCCTGACCGTTCAGGTAAGATCCGGGGCCCCCATGAAGCCCGCTTCATGGGGATGCAGGTCATCGGCACGAAGTTTGTGCTCTACCGTGAGACCCACAGCAAACCCAA
>CAZFJB010000013.1:0-11096 GCA_964519775.1 uncultured Oscillibacter sp. | reverse complement strand
CCACAGCAAACCCAAGGAGAAGCGCATCGAACTGGTAAAGCCGGCGAAGAAGCGGGTAAACAAGAAATAAAGAAGGAATCGATTTGAAGATCGGTATTTACGGCGGGACCTTCAACCCGCCCCACCTGGGACATTTAACGGCCGCGGCTGCGGCTGTGGCCACACTGAAACTGGATAAACTGCTGCTGATCCCCGCCAGCATCCCGCCTCACAAGGCCCTGCCGGAGGGCAGCGCCACGGCGGAGCAGCGGCTGGAGATGACCCGCATGGCCGGGGCCCAGATGGGCCTGGGCGACCGGGTAGAGGTGCTGGACCTGGAGCTGCGGCGGCAGGGGAAGAGCTATACCTCTGACACGCTGTTGGAACTGAAAGCCCGGTATCCTGATGACGAGCTGTGGCTGCTGATGGGCACGGATATGTTCCTGAGTTTTCAGACCTGGCATGAGCCGGAGACCATCGCCCGTCTGGCGGGCATCGCCGCTTTCAGCCGGACAGAGGCGGATGAGGAGACGCTGTTTTTCGACCAGCAGCGCCAGCTCTACCGGGATCACCCCGGTATCCGTATCTTTACGATGACCATCCCCGGCGTGATCGACATCTCCTCCACGCGACTGCGGGAGATGCTGGCAAAAGGGGAGGGGGGCCATCTGCTGCCCCCGGCGGTGTACGGTTATATTCTGCGAAACCGTTTATATGAAACGGGTGTAAATCTAAAACACCTTACACTTAAACAACTCCGCCCGGTGGCACTCAGCTACCTTAAGCACAAGCGAATCCCCCATGTGCTGGGCACGGAGCAGGAGGCCATCCGCCTGGCGGAGCGGTACGGCGCCGATGTGGAGAAGGCCCGGGTGGCGGCGCTGCTTCACGACTGCACAAAGAAGCTGGATATGGGAGAACAGTTGGAATTGTGCCGTCAGTACGGCATCGAACTGGACGAGCTGGAGCAAAAAGCGCTGAAGCTGCTCCATGCCAAGACCGGCGCGGCCATTGCCCGGGATGTGTTCGGGGTGGATGATGAGATCTGCCGGGCCATCTGGTGGCACACCACCGGCCACGCCAACATGACCCTGCTGGAGAAGATCATCTATCTGGCGGATTATATCGAACCCTCCCGGGATTTCCCGGGGGTCAACGACCTGCGAAACTGTGTGTATGAAGATCTGGACCGTGGTCTTCTGATGGGACTGGAGATGACGGTGGAGGAAATGACGGAAATGGGAAATCCCGTCCATCACGCCACACTGGAGGCGCGTGACTGGCTGAAAGGAAAGAGATAAGATCCATGTCGGAGCATATTGGAAAGCGGGTCCGGCAGCATGGACCCAAGGAACAAAAGGAGAAAGCCCCCGCCCGCCTGACCCGGACGCAGAAATGGCTCCTGGTGCTGGCAGCCCTTCTGGCAGCAGCCCTGGCGGTGACGGCGGCACTGAAAAGCGCCATCGTCAAGCCGGAACTGCCGGGACAGAGCGGCGGTGAGGTGAAAACGGATCAGGAGAGCGGCGAGACCTACATCGACTATGGTGACGGCGTGCAGCCCAAGGCCGGCGGCACCCGGAAAAGCCAGGATTACTACACCGTTTTGATCCTGGGCCGGGATACAGGCGGCGGCGGCAACACGGACACCATGCTGCTGGCCAGCTACGATGTCACCAATCAGAAGGCCGCCGTCATGTCCATCCCCCGGGACACCATGGTGAACGTCAACTGGGACGTGAAGAAGATCAACTCCGTCTACAATATGAACGGCGGCGGGGACAAAGGCATCAAGGCCCTTTATAAAGAGATCTCCCAGTTGGTGGGCTTTGAGCCGGACTACCAGGTCATCGTGGAGTGGGAGGCCGTGGGCAAGATCGTGGACGCCATCGGCGGCGTGGATTTTGACGTGCCCTATCCCATGGATTACCACGATCCCTATCAGGATCTGGTCATCGAACAGGAGGCGGGACTGCGGCACCTGACCGGCGATGACGCCATGCAGGTGATCCGCTGGCGGAAAAACGACGCCGACAGTCCTTACGGCTACAATAAGGGCGGCATCGGCGACTCCGGCCGCATGGAATTGCAGCAGAACTTCCTGAAAGCGGTCATCAAGCAAATGATGCAGCCGAAAAACGTGCTGAACATCGGCAAGATCGCCAAGGTGTTTGAAGAGTCCGTGGAAACGGATCTGAGCTTCCAGAATATTCTCTGGTTCGGCAAGCAGGCCTTCGTGGGCAATGGCAACGGAGCCAAGCTGGATCTGGGTGGCGTGGAATTTATGACCATGCCGTATAAAAACGCCTCAGCTTACAGTCGGGCGTACAGCAAGGAGCTGGGAAAGGACACCTATCTTGCCTATGTGGTGCCTGTTGCCAATAAGCTTTTAGACATTGTGAACAACAAGCTCAGCCCCTTTGAAGAAATATTCAAGCTGTCGGATCTGGACATCATGTCCGTCAATGATGACGGCAGCATCAGCTCCACCACCGGCCGGGTGGAGGACAGCGCGGCGGCCCAGCCGCCCCAGCTCATCGGCGACGGGACGGAGCCGGAGGAGATCGTCTATCTGCTGGACGAATTTGGAAATTATCTGGACCCGGAGACCGGTGAGGTGGTCTATTATACCGATGCCAACGGGCAGATCATCCACGCCGCCACCGGCGAGGTGGTGGACCATGCCCCCAGCAGCACTCCCATCACCGGTGAAACGCCGGAGGAGCCCACCGGCAGCCCGGAGACGGAGCCGCCGGGAGAGAACGTGCCCCCGCCGGAGACCGGCGGCGAGATCATCGGCGGTGAGCCGAATACAGAACCTTCTCAGGAGCCGGATAGCTCCGGCGGAACGGAGATGGAGATCCCCGGCACCATCGTGGTGCTGCCGGAGGAATCGGCAGACCCGGAGGGCCAGCTTCTGCTGGACCCCGTTACCGGGGAGCCGCTGCCCTATGAGGGATAAACCGAAACGAAAGAAAGGAATCTATTTGATATGATGACACCCAAGGAACTGGCTATTTTGGCCGCGAAGGCACTGGATGAGAAGAAGGGCCGTGAGATCGCCGCCATTGAGATCGCGGATGTGACTACCCTGGCGGACTATTTTGTCATTGCCACCGGCGGCTCCAACACCCAGATCAACGCCCTGTGCGACGCGGTGGAGAAGGAACTGAAGGAAAAGGCGGCGGAGATGCCCCTCCGCCGGGAGGGCTATCGGGACGGCACCTGGGTCCTGCTGGACTATGGCTGCCTCTGCGTCCATGTGTTCAGCGCCGAGGCCCGGGGCTTTTATGACCTGGAGCGCCTGTGGGCTGACGGCAAGCCCCTGGATCTCAGTGGCGTGCTGACGGAGGATTGAGCGCTATGGATACCATCTGGCTGAAGCCGGGGAAGCAGATCAACACCGGCGCGATCATCGCCGGGATCGGCTTTGCCCTCTACATCCTCTTTTCCGCCTTGGAGTGGGAAGCGGCGGCGCTGATCACCGCCATCGGCTTTGGCATCGAGGCGGCCTACGTTTTTTTCTCCACGCTGGAATGGCGGGAGAAGGACAAGGAGTCTGTCAGCTATAACATCATGTGGGGCACCGGGGCGCTGATGCTGCTGCTGTTGGTCCCGGCGGCGGCCACCATCAAACTGAAATTGGGATTTTGACACACGGTCCGGCGGAGGAAGTCCTTCCGCCGGGCTGCTTTTTATTGGAAAATTTTTCCGGGGATTGACGAATACCCTGTGGGGGTATATAATGGCCTTGACAAATACCCCATAGGGGTATATGATGGCCTGGAAAAGACAGCACCCCACGGCGTGACCGGCGTGGACAGAAAAGGAGGCCCCTATGCGGGAAGAAGTATACGATATTTCCGGGATGCACTGCGCGGCGTGCAGCGCGTCCGTGGAAAAGGTGACTCGGCGGCTGCCGGGTGTAGAGCGCAGCGATGTGAACCTGGTGGCGGAGCGGATGACCATCGTTTATGATGAGAGCCAGGTGACACCAGAGCAGATCGTGGCCAAGATCGAAAAAGCGGGCTTTGGCGCGAAGCTCCATCAGGAGCAGCAGGAGGCGGTCCCGGCCCAGGCGGTGGAGGACCAGGAGGAGCTGGCGCTGCGGCGGAAGAAGCGGGAACTGATCGTCTCCGCCATTTTCTCGGCGGCGCTGCTGTATGTGTCCATGGGGCAGATGCTGCCCTTCGGTCTGCCCAGCCTGCCGCTGCCGGACCTGTTCTCCATGCACACCCATCCCATGAATTTCGCGGTTTTGCAGTTGATGTTGGCCATCCCGGTGCTCTACTGCGGGCGGCATTTCTTCACCGGCGGCTTTAAGGCCCTGTTCCACCGGAATCCCAACATGGATTCTCTGGTGGCCATCGGCTCCGCCTGTTCTTTTATCTACAGTGTGGTGATGATGTTCCTGATCACGGACGATCCCCATACCTATGTCCACAATCTCTATTATGAATCCTCCGCCGTGGTGCTGACGCTGGTGTCTCTCGGCAAATTCATGGAGAGCCGCAATATGCGCAAGACCAAAAGCGCCATCACGGCCCTGATGCGGCTGGCGCCGGACACCGCCGTGCTGGCGGAGAGCGGCCGGGAAGTGCCCGCGGCGTCTGTAAAGGCCGGGGACGTGCTGCTGGTGAAGCCCGGTGCCCGCATCCCGCTGGACGGCGTGGTGACCAAGGGCGAGAGCAGCGTTAACGAGGCCATGCTCACCGGCGAGAGTCTGCCGGTGGAAAAGACCGAGGGCAGCGAGGTCATCGGCGGCAGCGTGAACGAAAACGGCGTTTTATATGTAAAAGTGACGAGGACCGGCGAGGATACCACCCTTTCCCGCATCATCCGCTTTGTGGAGGACGCCCAGGGCAAAAAGGCCCCCATCTCCCGGATGGCGGACAAGGTGGCGGGCATCTTCGTGCCCACCGTTATTGCCATCGCTCTTTTGGCGGCGGCGGTTTGGGCGCTGCTGGGGAAGGATCTCTCCTTCGTGCTGCGGGTATTCACATCCGTGCTGGTCATCGCCTGCCCCTGCGCCCTGGGATTGGCCACCCCCACCGCCATCATGGTGGGCACTGGCCTGGGCGCGAAACACGGTATTCTGATCCGCTCCGGTGAGATCTTGGAGGTGACCCACTCCATTGACACTGTGGTGCTGGACAAGACCGGCACTGTGACCAAGGGGGAACCTGCCGTAACGGAGATCTGCACCCTGGGCGGCACGGCGGAGGGACTTCTGACCATCGCGGCGGCGGTGGAGTCCGTGTCCCAGCACCCCCTGGCGGCAGCCATCGTAAAGGCGGCCCGGGAGAAGGGCCTGGAGGTGGCCCACGCGCCGGAGACCTTTGAAAATCTCTCCGGCCGGGGCATCCGGGCGGTCCTCTCCGGCCGGACGGTGCTGGCGGGAAACCGCCGGCTGATGGAAGAGAGCGGTGTGGATATCTCCGGCCTTGCGGAAAAGGCGGAAACGCTGGCGGGACAGGGGGAGACTCCCATGTTCTTCGCCGCTGACGGCACCTTGCTGGGCCTCATCTCCGTGGCCGACCCGGTGAAGGAGACCAGCGCCGCGGCGATCCGCCGCATGAAGGAGCGGGGCATCCGGGTGGTGATGCTCACCGGCGACAGCCGTGCCGCCGCGGAGCATATCGGCGCGCTGGTGGGCGTGGATGAAGTCATTCCCGAGGTGTTGCCGGACGAGAAAGCCCTCCACGTTCAGAAGCTGGAGGAGGCGGGCCGCAAGGTCATGATGGTGGGCGACGGCATCAACGATGCTCCGGCCCTCACCGCCGCCACCGTGGGCTGCGCCATTGGCAGCGGCAGCGACATCGCCATCGAATCGGCAGACATCGTGCTGATGCGCTCTGATTTGGAGGACGTGCCCCGGGCGCTGCGGCTGTCGGCCCTGACTCTGCGGGACATCAAGCAGAATCTGTTCTGGGCCTTCTGCTACAACACCGTGGGCATCCCGGTGGCGGCCGGATTGCTGTACGCCTTCGGCGGTCCGCTGCTCTCCCCCATGTTTGGCGGCGCGGCCATGTCTCTCAGCTCTGTGTGCGTGGTGGGCAACGCGCTGCGGCTGGGAACTAAAAAACTGTAAAGGAAAAGGACGATACAGATATGAGCGAGGAAAAGAAGACTTGCTGTTGCCAGTCCGGCAAGCGAAAGGTCCGGGAGCGGACGGAAGAAGAAGCCCTTTTGCAGCGTCTCAACCGCATTGAGGGGCAGGTCCGGGGTGTCCGGGGCATGGTGGAGAATTCCGCCTATTGCACCGACATCCTGACCCAGGTCTCCGCCATCCAGTCGGCCCTCAACGCCTTTAACCGGGAGCTGCTGGCCCGGCATATCCGCACCTGTGTGGTGTCGGACATTGAAAAGGGTGATTTGACGGTGGTGGATGATCTGGTGACCACCATTCAGAAACTGATGAAATAAACAGGGCTGCTTCCGCAAGCCCATTAATTTTAAGGAGGAATCACTATGACTACCATCAAAGTACCCGACATGATGTGCGAGAACTGCGTCAAGCGCATCACCAACGCTCTCACCGCCGCGGAGCTGAAGTTCCAGGTGAGCCTGGAGGAGAAGAGCGTCACCATCGACGGCTGCCAGAACTGCGTTAAGACTGCCGTGGGCGAACTGGAGGATCTGGGCTTTACGCCGGAGGTCCAGGCGTAAGCCACCGCAAAGTGAACGCGCACCGGGCGGCTCCCATTTGGGAGCCGCCCGGTTTTTGCTATGCGTAAGCGCGCTATGAAATATGACCGTGCGGCGCGTAAGGTTTTGCCTGGAATGGGGGAGGGGGCGAGAACAAAACGGCGGGAAAATTGGTTACAAAATGTTACCGATCAGGGGGATAAGCGGCAGAAAATGGAAGGGGTTCTCCGGCGAATCTTAGGGAATGTGGTAGACATAAAAGGGAATGGGCGGCAAAAACTTGACAAAAGTGGGGGAGAGAGGTATACTAAGTCCCAGTTTTGAATAAATTACAAAAGTAACAAAACGGTAACATCCCCTCGGGGCGCTGCTATAGGAGGTTTCAATTTGCGTTATTTGCACACACATAAAAAGGCCTGGTTCTGTCGATGTCTGGCGGCGGCGATGCTGCTGTCCGTTACGGTGGGCGGCGTCACCGGTTGGGCCCGGGCACTGTATCTCTACAGCGACGCGGCGGGCTTTGCCGCCCTGGATCAGGGCCATTCCGGGATCGAATCGGTCCTGTTGAATCTGGACACAGGTAAAAGCGGCGAGAATGCCGTGCTGACGGCGGGGACCATGGTCACGGTGCGCCGGGGCGGCGAGACCATGGCCGTAACGGCCCAGGCGGAGACGGTGGGGCAGTTCCTCACCCGCATGGAGATCGTTCCCAGCCCCCTGGAAATGGTGGGCATCGAACTGATGGACAGCAGCGTGACGCTGACCATCTCAGACCATCTGACGGTTTTTGAGCGGGTGACGGAAGCGGCCCCGTATGAGACGGTCTACCGGGACACGCCGGATCTGCCCATGGGTGAGGAGCGGGTGGTCCGTCCCGGCATGGACGGCCGCCACACCGCCATCTACGAGCAGACGTGGGTCAGCGGGGAGCTGGTGACCCGACAGTATGTGGAGGAGATCTCCTCCACCAGTGTGGACGAGATCGTGGAGCGGGGCACCGCCATCTCCACGGTGGGAGCGGGCGACAAGGTGGTGGATGTGACCACCCGTGCCGACGGCTCCGGCTATCTGACCTTCGCCTCCGGCGGGACCATGAAGTTCAGCAAAGCAATTTCTGTAAAGGCTACTGCCTACACAGCGGGATATGACGGCGTAGGCACCAGGACCGCCACCGGCACCACCGTCCGCAGAGGGGTGGCCGCCGTGGATAAGCGGGTGATTCCCCTGGGGTCTGACCTCTACGTCATGGCCAAGGGTCTGGAATACGGCCTGACCCGGGCGGAGGACACCGGCATGAGGGGCGAGAAGATCGACCTATACATGGACAGCTATGAGGAATGCATCAATTTTGGCCGCCGCGCGGCCACGGTGTATCTGCTGGAAACGGAATAAGAGTAAAGAAAAGCGCCCCGGCCATTCTGGCCGGGGCGCTGCTTTGTATGGGGACACCGCTTAAAGCCGCTCCGAGAGCGCCGCCGCCAGGTCGGCAAAGTCAGAGAGGGTCAGGGCCTCTCCCCGGACGGCGGGGGGCAGACCGCAGGCGGCGATGGTGTCCGCGATGGCGGCCTTGTCCAACTGTGGCAGGGCGGAGGCGAGAGAGTTTACCAGCGTTTTCCGCCGCAGCAGGAAAGCGCCCTTGATGACTTTGAAGAAGAACGCCTCGTCCGCCACGCTGACGGCGGGCTTTTCCCGCCGAACGCACCGCAGCACGGCGGAGGTCACCTTGGGCGCGGGGAGAAATTTCTCCCGGGGTACATCAAAGAGGTATTCCGTTTCCATATAATACTGGAGATATAGGGAGAAGGCGCCGCCGTCGGCGCTGCCCTGGGGGGCGGAGAGCCGCTGGGCCACCTCCTTCTGGATCAGGACGGTGACGCTCTCAATAGCGGGCGTCTCCACGAACCGGGTCAGCACCGGAGTGGTGATGTTGTAGGGCAGATTGGCGCAGACGATGGGCCGCAGACCCTGGAATTTTTCGGCGATGAGGGCGCTGAGGTCCAGCTTCATCACATCGCCGGGAACGATCTCCACATTCGGGTGTTCCGCCATGGTTTCCGCCAGGATGGGCAGAAGGTCCCGGTCCAGCTCCACGGAGACCACCTTGCCCGCCCGCCGGGCCAGCTCGTGGGTCAGGGGACCGATGCCGGGGCCTACCTCCAGCACGCCGCAGGTCTCGTCCGCCTCTGACGCGGCGGCGATCTGGTAAGGGATATTGGCGTCAATGAGGAAGTTCTGCCCCATGGACTTGGAAAAGTGGAAGCCGTGGCGCTCCAGCAGCGCCCGGATGGTAAATTCGTCGCAAAGATCCATAATGTGACCGCCTTTTCGGGAAGTTGGCTATAGTATAGCTGATTTTTCAGGAAATGACAACAGGGGCGGCCCCGCTTTCTGCCCGTTGCCGTCTGTTTTTCCCCGGAGCGCCGGGGTCGGGGCGCAAAATGGACCCCGCCGAACACCACAGGCAGTCGGCGGGGCGTCAGTTCAGTTCGATCTTGCCGTTTTCCTTTTCGTATTTTGCTACCGCGTCACGGATCAGAATCAGGATCTGACTGTTGGCGGAGCGGCCCTCATAGTCCGCGACGATGTGCAGCTTGTGCAGCAGATCCTCATCAATTCGGATCGACAGGCTTTTGATAGTCATAAAGCACCTCAAAATAGATATATAATATATTTACAATACATCCTTTTTGATGTATGATGTTCAATGTAGATATGAAATGTATCCAAAATGCGTCTCAAGGAGAAAACTATGGTCGATTACCGAAAACTCTACATGGGGCTGTTCAATTCCATTTCGGACGCGCTGGAGACTCTGGAGCAGGCGCAGGAACTGTTAAAGCGCGCGCAGCTTGACGCGGAGGAGGCATACATCACTCAGGGAGAGGACGAGGACGAGCTGCCCGAGTGAGGGGCGCGCCGCGTGTGACTGCTGTGCCGCCTGTGTCAGCGGCATTGCGGTCCCGTTTGCCGCGCCCTGAAGGGGGGCCGCATAGCGGGCACGGCCCGATAACGATAAGCGATAGCAACGATAACAGAGAGGCGGACAGGGGTTGACCTGTCCGCCGTGTGGAGAGGGCGCGTTACTTTTTAACGTTTTCGGTTTTCTCGCCGGAGGGCTTCTGAGAATCTTTCTGCTCCTTCTTCTCCCGCATGGAATGTGCCTCCTTTCCGGCCCCGGAAGCCGGGGCAGTCTGCGTATAGGGGTATTGTTGCCGGGAGAGGGAAAACTATGCGAAAAAGAGAAAAACTTTTTAAATTTCCTGTTGACAATTCGGGAGACTGCTGATATACTACTTACGCAAAACAAAGAAGGCTGATCGCATCCGCCTCACCTCCAGCAAGTGCGCAAAGAGGTCAACAACGTTGTTACCAGACTGCCGATGGCAGTTTGTTGTCGCGCGGATGCCACATGGTATCCGCGTTTTGTGATTTTTAGGAGGAGGTGCTTCGACTATAGCTAAGCAAATGCATGAACTGAACGAGGACATTCTCGACAAAGAGATCCGACTCATCGGCGCTGAGGGCCAGCAGTTGGGGATCATGAGTTCCCAGGAGGCTTTGAAGATCGCGGATGAGCAGGGACTGGATCTGGTCAAGATCTCTCCGCAGGCCACACCCCCTGTCTGCAAGCTCATGAACTACGGCAAGTTCCGTTTCGAGCAGAGCAAGAAGGAGAAGGAAGCCCGCAAGAATCAGCACGTGGTGGAGATCAAGGAGATCCGGATGTCACCGGGCATCGATGTGGGAGACTTCAACACGAAGCTCAAAAACGCCCAGAAGTTCATCGCCGATGGCAACCGGGTCAAGGTCTCTGTCCGCTTCCGCGGCCGTGAGATGGCTCATACGGACATCGGCCGGGATCTGCTGAACCAGTTTGCTGAGCAGTGCGCCGAGGTGGCCAATCTGGATAAGACCCCCAAGCTGGAGGGCCGCATGATGTCCATTTTCCTCTCTCCCAAGGGCGGTAAGTAATTTATCAAGTATTTCAATACACGGAAGGAGCAACTACAATGCCGAAACTGAAGACTCACAGCGGCGCCAAGAAGCGCTTCAATCTCACCAAGACCGGCAAGGTCAAGCGCGCCAAGGCTTTCAAGAGCCACATCCTCACCAAGAAGGACACCAAGCGCACTCGTCGCCTGCGGGCCGGCGGCTATGCGGACGCCACCAACGTGGATGCCGTTCGCAAGATGATCCCCTACAAGTAATTAAACGAGACGTTTGGAATAGGAGGCTATACAAATGGCAAGAGTCAAGGGCGCGATGATGACGCGCAAGAGAAGAAATAAGATCCTGAAGCTGGCCAAGGGCTACTGGGGTGCCAAGAGCAAGCACTTCCGTGTTGACAACCAGGCTGTCATGAAGTCCCTGACCTACGCTTATGTGGGCCGCAAGAACAAGAAGCGCGACTTCCGCCGCCTGTGGATCACCCGCATCTCCGCCGCATGCAAGCTCAACGGCATGAACTACTC
>CAZFJB010000012.1:0-13554 GCA_964519775.1 uncultured Oscillibacter sp. | reverse complement strand
TGAGAAGGACGGCTATGTCCAGTTCGCTGAGAAGTACTTCAGCAACCTGAAGGGCTACGCTGACACTGACGACTTTATGCGTCCCGCTACCACCTGGAAGCTGAAGGCTGAGAAGATCGGCACCTACACCAAGACCCCTGACGCCACCTACACCAAGAAGGTCGAGGCCGGTGATGTCTACTCCGATCTGGGCCTGGGCAGCAGCGTTGCCGCTTCCGATGTGTACGTCTGGCTCAACGGCGAGGCCGAGGCTTCTGTGAAGATCTCCAAGGGTTCTGATACCAAGGTCGGCAAGTCTGCCAACGGCGTTCTGACCGAGGTCTACTATGACGATGATGCCGATACCATGGATGTCATCCAGATCAGCACCTACATCGGCCAGATCAGCAAGACCGTGAAGGCCACCGCCAAGAAGGACGCCTATGTCGTGATCGACAGCCTGGGTGCTGGCCCCGTTGGTGGCACCCTGGAGTTCGAGACCGACGAGGTCTTCGAGGATGACACCTATGTTCTCTACACCTTCGCTGAGGGTGATGTGGACGAAGTCAAGTCTATTGCCGCCGCCGAGTCTGTTGAGGGCACCGTGACCAAGGTTGTCAACAACAGCGCTGACGATAACAACAAGAAGCTGACCGTTGCCGGCACTGAGTACAAGATGTCCGAGGAGTACTACGTTGACGGCGGTTCCGCTCTGAACAACGTTGCCGTGAAGAACGACTATGTTGTCTATCTGGACGCTTATGGCTATGCCATCTATGTGGAAGAGGTCGAGGCCCTGTCCACTGACTACGCTCTGATCCTGGCCACCCGGAGCAAGACCAACTTCTCCACCAACAAGGCCCTGTTGATCTTCGCTGACGGCACCGAGAAGATCGTTGAGACCGCTAAGAACTACACTGAGGGCACCACGGACGGCATCAACCGCGGCACCATCGTCACCTATAAGGTGAACTCCGACGGTGAGTACGTCCTGAAGGCTGTTGCCGCTGCCAAGCGTGGCAGCAAGGGTACCTTCGGCCTGGACGGCGATGTTACCCGCGTGAGCCAGGGCTTCCAGATGACCAACGACAAGGCCCGCATCACCCTGGACTCCGCTGACAGCAACTTCATCAACGCCAACTCCAAGACCGTGTTCGTGGTCTATGACGTGACCAACGATTCCTACAGCGCCTACACCGGCATCAAGAACGCTCCCACCATTACCGCTTCTGCCGGTCACGAGGCTGCCTTCTCTTACTACTGCAAGAGTGGCATGGCTACCGTGGTCTTCGTCTTCGCTGACAACGCTTCCATCCAGGATAGCAAGAACGTGGCTCTGTACATGGCTGTGAAGTCTGTCTCTGACCGGATCCACGATGAGGACGGCGACTACTACGAGTACAACGCCATCGTTGACGGCAAGATCACCACTGTGAAGGTTGATGAGAACGCCGCCAATGCCAACACCCTGAACGGCTTCTATGCCACCTACAACGTTGACAGCGATGGCTACATCACCAGCACTGGCGCTTATGCCAACACTCAGGCCGGCGGCAAGATTGCTTCTGACGCTGTCTACTATGTGACTGGCGAAGGCATTGCCAAGACCTCCGCTGATTACACCGTGACCCTGAACACCGCCGAGAAAGACGGTACCACGAAGCTGACCGTGACTGTGGCTGACGATGCCGACATCTACTATGTGGATAAGAAGGGCAACATCAGCGAGTCCAGCTACAAGAACATTGCTCTGGACGAGAACGATCTGGTTTACGCCATCGTTGAGGATTACATGGTCCAGTCTCTGGTCATCCGTGAGATTCCCGCCGATGAGGATGACGATGCTCCCGTCCCCGGCACCATCTCCGGTACCTATTCCACCAGCAAGAAGACCGCTACCGGTCTGAAGACCGAGACTGACGGTGCTTACTCCTATGCTGCTGGCACCAATGTCACCGGCTTCACCGGCATTGACAGCGCCAACGCTCACATGAACATCTTCTTCAAGTTCACCACCGCTGAGGCTGGTGAGAACGTTGTTCTCGAGATCCTCGACAGCAACGGTGATGCGAAGTACACGGAGGAGGTTACTGCTGCTTCTGCTCTGACCAAGGGTGCTCACGTCTTCACCTTCCACACCAAGGCTGGTTCTACCGGCGGTACCAATACTGGTGATGGCGCCTTTGAGTCTGCCGATATGACTGCTGGCACCTACACTTGGAGCATTACCTCCAATACCCAGGGCAAGGTTCTGGTTGAGGGCAGCTTCACCATCGCCTAATCTCATCTGAGATCAAAATCTATCAAAACTCATCTGAGTTGAGATAAACACAGGCCCCGCTCCTTTCGGAGCGGGGCCTGTTGTTTTGTTGCCGGAGCGGGCCGAACTTCCCGCCGATAAAAGAGGAAGCACCGCTTTGCGGTGCTTCCTCTTTTGGCACGCCCGGCGCGATTCGAACGCGCGGCCTTTCGCTTAGGAGGCGAATGCTCTATCCTGCTGAGCT
Source organism: uncultured Oscillibacter sp. (assembly GCA_964519775.1). GTDB lineage: Bacteria > Bacillota > Clostridia > Oscillospirales > Oscillospiraceae > Oscillibacter. The sequence goes on along the minus strand of CAZFJB010000012.1, from coordinate 11,071 downwards.
ACGGGCGCGAATATTGGGTTTTCGGGCGGGAGCATCACGGGAGAGCCTCCCGTTTTCCGTGCCCCGGGCATTTGCGGCACGGTTTATTTTAGCTCATTTCGCCCTGTGTGTCAACGAAAAGTCACGGCCCGCCCGATCAGGGATCAGGCGGGCCGTTTGAACTCCAAAAGCGCCGGATCAGGCCGTTTGCTTCCGGGACGCCCGGAACGCGAGGCCGATGACAAGGCCCAGCAGTGCGGGGCAGACCCAGCCCAAGCCCAGAGAGGACAGGGGGAGGAGCTTGTCCAGGGCGGCGATGAGCCCGTCAGCGTGGAGCAGGGCCCGGACGCCCTCCGGCAGTGTCCGCAGCAGATCGTACAGCGCCGCCACCAGCGTCAGCCCCGTGACCCAGGCGTACACCGCCCGGTCATGGTCGAAGAAGCGGCCGCAGAGCGCCAGCAGGATCAGGGTGATGGCCAGGGGGTAGAGGAACATCAGCACCGGCACCGCGTAGGCGATGATGGCGGTGAGGCCCACGTTGGCAAAGAGGAACGCGGCGCCGCTGAACACCAGCACCCACTTGCGATAGGAAAGGCTGTTGGGGAACATGGAGGCGAAGGTCTCCGCACAGCTTGTGATGAGGCCCACCGCCGTTTTCAGGCAGGCCAGCGTCACCGTGGCGGCCAGCACCAGCAGGCCGATGCTGCCAAGATAGTGCTGGGCGATCTGGGCCAGCGCGTCGCCGCCGTTTTCAGAGGCGGCCAGCGCCCCCCGGCTCTGGGTGCCCATGATGGTCACCAGCAGATAGATGATCCCCATCAGAAGGCAGCTGAAGATGCCGGAGTGGACCGTGGCGGCGGCAACGGATTCCGGCTTTTCCACGCCCAGATTCCGGATCACCTGCACCACCACGATGCCAAAGGCAAGGCCCGCCAGAGCGTCCATGGTGTTGTAGCCCTCCAGAAAGCCGGTCATGAACGGCTGGTCGGCATAGGCACCCGCCGGCTCCACAGCGGCGATGGTGGTGGTGGGATTTAGCAGCGTCACCAGTACCAGGATCGCCAGGAAGATCAAAAAGCAGGGGGTCAGGACCTTGCCCACATAGGTGAGGATCTTGCCGGGGCGCAGAGAGAAATACAGCGCCGCGGCGAAAAAGGCCAGGGAGAACAGCAGCAGATACAGCCACTTCCGCTCGCTCTGGGGCAGGATCTGCTCCAGGCCCACGGTGAACGAGGTGGTGGCGCACCGGGGAATAGCGAAGAACGGCCCAATGGTCAGATACAGGGCGCAGGTGAAGAAATACGCGTAGGGGCGGCCAACTTTCCGGCTGAGGTCAAAGAGTCCGCTGCTGCGGCTGATGCCCAGCGCGGCTACGCCCAGAAGAGGCAGTCCTACGCCCGTTACCAGGAAACCTGCGATCGCGGGCCATACGTTCCGGCCCGCTACCTGGCCCATATATACAGGGAAAATCAGGTTGCCCGCGCCGAAAAACATACCGAACAGCATACTGGCTACATAGACATACTCCTTAAAGCTCAGCTTTTGTTTCATAAGTAGTGCCACTCCTTCTTCATAATTTTCTTCTCCTTATTTTCAGAATATGCCCCTTCCGGCAGGTCTCCCACCGGAAAGAGTTGCAATTATGATAGCATGATACGGTGTGAATTGCAACAAAATTAGCGGAATTCGACTCGGAACTTGTGACTATAGACACAAAATCGTTTACGATACTCTCAGGGGCGGACAATTTTCGACTCACAGGCGGCGCTTGCGCGTTGTGCCTTTTTGTGCTATCATTAGTTAGATAAGTCTAACCTTTTGAAGGAGGCATCCCATGGCGTCTCTGATCCCGGCCGTCCAGCAGACGGCGTTCTCCCCATCGCCCCCGCCCCGGCAGATCCGGCTCAACGCCTGCGGCGGCGAGGCCGTGGAGACCCGGTACTCCGTATTTCCCGGCATGGAGCTGATCTACCGGGACATCCACGCCCACGCCTGCCGGAAGCAGCGGGACTGGTCCGGCGAACGGCTGGAGATCCACCACTGTCTGGAGGGCCGCGTGGAGTACCGGCAGGGCCAGCGCTATTATTACCTCTCTCCCGGGGATCTGGTGGTGGCCCGGTCCTCCTCCCTGCCCCCCACCAGCCGGTTCCCAACCGGCCATTATCACGGCATCGTGGCGGTCATCGACCCGGAGGCCGCGCCGGCCTGCCTGTCCCGCATCCTGCAGGATGTGGAGGTGCGTCCCGCCGAGCTGATGGAGCGGCTCTGTCCCGGCGGCGCCGTGTTCTCCGCCCGGTCCTCTCCCCGGGTCAAGCACGTTTTCTCGGAGCTGTACGCCGTGCCGGAGGACATCCGCAAGGGCTATCTGAAGGTCAAGCTGCTGGAGCTGCTGCTGTTTCTCAGCACCCTCTCCCCGGAGAGCGCCCGGACCACCCGGGGCTGCACCGCCACCCAGGTGGTCCTGGCGGAACAGGTGCGGGGGCAGCTTCTCTCCCAGCCGGATCAGACTCTGACCCTCTCCTCCCTGGCCCAGCGCTTCGGCGTTTCCGCCGCCCAGATCAAAACCAGCTTCACCAGGGTCTACGGAATGTCCCCCGCCGCCTACGTCCGGGCCCAGCGGATGCACGGCGCGGCGGAGCTGCTGCGGCAGACGGACCGCACCGTGCTGGACATTGCCGGGCAGTTCGGCTATGACAACGCCAGCAAATTCGCCAAGGCCTTCCGGGATGTTATCGGTGTCTCCCCACGGGAATACCGGGCCGGAACGGAGTACGACACCTGCGCCCCGCAGGCGCGGTGAGCCCATGATCTCAAACAAGTGCCCCGGAGACCGCGATCAGTCTCCGGGGCACTTGTTGTTTTTCTTTCAGATAGGGGCAATGGCTGCCGCTCCATGCGGGGTATGTGAGCCGTCAGTGCAGCTTTGTCAGTTCTTTGCCGGGGCCGGCAGTCTCCACAGGAAGGCCCGTGAGATACCGCCGCAGCATATCAAAGGCGTGATTGGCCGCCAGATCCTGGATGCGGTCCCGCCGGCGGCGGCCCAGCTCCACTCTGCGGCAGAAGGTGCCCTCCGGCACGGCAAGGCCGATGTACACCAGCCCCACCGGGTTGCCCCGCTCATCCTGGTCCGGTCCCGCCACACCGGTGACGGAAATGGCCGTCTCCGCGCCGGTGACACGCCGCGCGCCCTCTGCCATGGCCCGGGCACAGGGGTCCGACACCGCGCCGTACCGCTCCAAAATTGTCTGGGGCACACCCAGCACATCGGCTTTCACCTGCGTCCAGTAGCTCACGGCTCCCCCCCGGTACACCGCGGAGGCCCCCGGCAGCGCCGTGATCCGGGCTGCCACCTGGCCGCCGGTGCAGCTCTCCGCCGTGGCAAAGGTCCAGCCTCTGGCCTTTAGCTGCCGCATACACACCGTTTCCAGATCCGGCACATCCACGCCGTAGACGATGTCTCCCAGATAGGAGACCGTCTCCTCCACCACCGGGGCCAGCAGCGCTTCGGCCCGCTCCAGCGTCTCCGCCTTGGCGGTGGCCCGGAGCCGAACCTCGCTGGGCCGGGCATACGTTGCCAGAGAGGGGTTCTCCATCCCGGCCAGCCGCTCCCGCATCAGCTCTTCCATGGGGCTCTCCCCCAGGCCAAAGGTCATGATGTCGTGAGAGACGATGACCTCATCGGAAAGGGCCCGCAGATAGGGAATGGCCCAGTTTTCCAGCATGGGCAGCATCTCAAAGGGCGGTCCCGGCATCATCAGCACATGGACCCCCTCCGCCTCAAAGGCGCAGCCGGGGGCGGTACCCACCGGGTTATCAAACACCACGCAGCCCTCCGGCAGCTCCGCCTGCCGCACGTTGTTGGAGGGCATCGCCATATGGACCTTCTGCTCAAAATAGGCCCGGATGGTCTCCAGCACGTCCTCATGCAGCACCAGCGGCTTTCCGAAGGCGGCACAGACGGTCTGCTTGGTCAGATCGTCATAGGTGGGGCCCAGGCCGCCGGTGGTGATGATCACATCCGCCCGGCCGCGGGCAATGGCCAGCGCCTCCCGCAGCCGCCCGGGATTGTCACCCACCACGGTGTGCCAGTAGACATTGACTCCCACAGAGGAGAGCGCCCGGGAAATATCCCGGGCATTTGTATTGGTGATATTGCCCAGCAGCAGCTCGGTGCCTACGGCAATGATCTCAGCGGTATGGGACATCTTCTCACTTCCCCTTTTCCAGCGGCTCCGATGGAAGTTGATAGGCCTCACGGGGGGAGCCGTCCTCTACATAAATGCGGCCGCAGCGGTGGAAGCCCTGTCTTTCCGCCGCCTGCCGCATGGCACGGTTGTCGGCGTGGGTGTCCATCCGCAGCTCCGGGCAAATACGGCGGCAATAGGCCACGCACCGGCCCAGAAAGCCGGGGACAGCCCCGTCGCTCCCCACCCGGTGGATGGCGGCGTAGGGCCGGTCATTGAGCCAATGGCCATCCTCAATATAGCCATAGGTAGGGTCCTCCCCCACGATGCAGACGAATACGCCGTGGATCACATCCCCCTCTGCCTCCACATGGCACGTCCCGGCGGCGATGTCCGCCGTCAGCAGTGCCCGGGAGGGGTAGCCGTTGATCCATTGACTCATGTTGCCGTTTTTCCGCATAAACGCTCTGGCCGTGTCGTAGAGCGCCATGATGGCGTCCAGATCCGCCATGGTCGCCTGTCTCATCTCCATGAAAGTCCCTCCTTGTCGCCGCGGGGCGGCGGAATATCAAAAAAACGCGCTTACGGCTTCACCCGCACCCAGGTCTCGCCCTCCAGGGCCTTGGCCACCAGGCCGTCGATATCCAGCACGGACTCCGCCTTTACCACATCCTCCAGCACAGGGCGGGTTGCGGGGTGGCGGGGGGTGAACACGGTGCAGCAGTCCTCATAGGGCAGGATGGAGGTATCGTAGGTGCCGATCTCCCGGGCCATGCGGATGATCTCCACCTTGTCAGTGCCGATCAGAGGCCGCAGAATGGGCAGATGGGTCACATCCTCCGTGACGCCCAGGGCCTTGATGGTCTGGCTGGCCACCTGGCCCAGGGATTCGCCGGTGACCAGTGCGGAAGCGTGGGACTTCACCGCCACAGCCTCCGCCAGGCGCATCATGAACCGCCGCATGATGAGGGTAAAATACTCCTCGGGGCAGTTGCGGCGGATCTCCTCCTGAATTTCCGTGAAGGGAATCACATGGACGATCATCCGGCCGCAGTACACCGTCAGCAGTCGGGCCAGCTCCAGCACCTTGTCCAGCGCCTGCTGGGAGGTGTAGGGCGGGGAGACGAAATGCACCATCTCCAGCTCCACGCCCCGGCGGGCGATCATGTAAGAAGAGACAGGGCTGTCCAGACCGCCGGAAAGCAGACTCACCGCCCGGCCGCCCATGCCGATGGGCAAGCCGCCGGCACCGGGGACAGAGGGGGCGTGGACATAGGCGTGCTTCTCCCGGATCTCCACATACACCGTCAGGTCAGGGTGGCGCATCTCCGCCTTGACGTTGAAAAACTGACCCAGCTCACCACCCACATACTGGGAGATCTGGATGGAGTTCATGGGAAACTGCTTGTCCGCCCGGCGGCTCTCCACCTTGAAGGTGCGGGCCTTGGCAAACTCGTCTGCCAGGTATTCCTTGGCTGTGGCCACAATGGCGTCCATATTCTTCTCACAGGGCACGGCCCGGGCCACCGTCACCACGCCGAAGATCTGGCAGGCCGCCTTGTAGGCCGCCTCCATGTCGCAGTTTTCGCTCTGGGGCTCCACATAGATGGTGCTCTGGCGGATATACACCTGGAAGCTGCCGCAGGGCTTCATCCGGCGGCGGACATTGCTGACCAGTTTATCCTCAAAGCCCCGGCGGTTCAGGCCCTTGAGGACCACCTCGCCCAGCTTTAAAAGCAGCATTTCATTGTTGTTCATACGATTCCTCCGTGATCAGGGTTATCGATTTTTATAATCGGTCATAGGATACCACATTTTCCCGCCGGGGAAAAGAGGGCAATTTTGTTTTTTTGCGGCGTTTTTTCTGGAAAACCGGCGGAAAATTTGACGGCAGAGCCATCTTCTGCTACAATGGGGCGGTAAAATTCGCCTTTTGATCCGATCAAGGAGAATTTAGTGTGAAAAAATCACACTATTTTTATTAAAATGCCCATCGTCTCGCCCTTCGGGCAACCGACGATGATGGCATGATCCCCCATACCGCCGGGGGAAAGAATTTCATTTCTATTTGTGCCGCGCATTGCGGCGGAATGGGGGATCTTTATGCATCAGCGATCACTTCGTGTCCTGGCGGGGCTTTGTCTGTGTCTCCTGCTGGCAGGGGCGCTCTCCCCGTCGGCAAAAGCCGCCGGTTTTTCGGACGTGCCCGCCGGTCACTGGGCGTCAGGCGCCATCAGCCAGTGTGTCTCCCAGGGCTGGTTCCAGGGCCAGAGCGCCCGCGTCTTCGGCGTGGGCCAGCCTATGACCCGAGGGGCCTTCGCCGTGGTGCTGAGCCGCTTTTTCGGCTGGACCAACAGCGGCACCTATTACCCCATCTTCACCGACGTGCCCCAGGGCGCCTGGTACGAGCCGGCTCTGCGGGCTTGCTATGAGCACGGCGCCGTCACCCGGCAGACGTTGGACTTCCGCCCGGGAGAGGCCATCACCCGGGAGGAGCTGGCGGTGATGCTGGTGCGGGCGCTGGGCTACGGTCCCATCGCCGGTCTGGCGGAGGAGGACGCGCTGCCCTTTGTGGACGTGACCACCAATCAGGGCCACATCGCCATGGCCTACGAGCTGGGGCTGGTCAGCGGCGTGAGCCGGGACCGCTTCGCCCCTGACCGGGCCGCCACCCGGGAGCAGGCGGCGGTGATGCTCTCCCGCCTCAGCGGCAAGCTGCGCTCCGCCGGAGGCGATGAGACGATGGTCCTCTTACAGGGGACGGAGGACCCCGCCTCCCTGGAAGGGGTCCAGACCGTGATCCTGACGGCGGGCCGCCTGACCGGGGGCCAGTCCCCCCATCTCGCCGTCTCCCTTTCCGACACGCAGGCCCAGGTCCTGGCGGCACACGCCCACACCGTGCTGCTGGGCGTCTCCGGCCAGTCCGGCGTTATGAAGGCCCCCGCCGCCACGGCTCAGACAGTGGCGCGGGAGATCCAGACGGGTGGCTATGACGGCGTCTATCTGGACATCGGCCAGCCCGCCGATGACAGCGGTGCCGCCCTTGCCGATCTGGCACAGGCTCTGCGCGCCGCCCTGCCGGAAAAGCTCATTTATGTGGCCGCGGACGCCCCTGTCCGGGGCAAGGCCGCCCCGGACTATACGGCCCTGGGGAAGGCGGCGGACCGGGTGGTGCTGCGCATCCCCGCTCTGGAGGATACCGCCGGTAAGCTGCGGGTATACGCCCTGGAGGCCCCGGAGTCCCTTTACTACGCCCTCAGCATCCTCAATGGTCAGATCGCCCCTGAAAAGCTCTCCCCGCTGCTGACCGCCGAAGGGCGGCTGGTGACGGGCAGCAAGGTCACCTCCGGCGGAGACGCCCTCCTCCGGCTTTTGGAACAGGGCGAGGCGGGCTACTACTCCGACCGCTACGCCTGTGTCTATCTGCAAAGCGGCAGCGGTACCTACTGGTATCTGGACCGCCGGGGACTGGAGGAGCGGCAGCGCCTTTTGAACTGCTTCGGTGTCTCCTCCCTCTGCTTCAGCACGGTCGGCGGCACACTGACCGCCGATACCCCCGCCGCATGATCGCAAACCAAAAGCGCCCGACTGATGTCGGGCGCTTTTTTATCTCTGTTTTACTATGGAGTCGTCTCCAAAGGGGCAGCGTCTCCCGCCTCGTCCGGCGCTTCGTCCGCCGGCGGCAGCCGCTCGGCGTCGCCCACGCTGTGAGTCCGCAGATAGTCCAGCCAAAGCCGGCAGCCCGCCTTGTTAAGATGAACGCCGTCATAACTCAGATCTTTCGGCAGGCATCCCGCCTCATCGGTGAGGATCTCCGCCACGTTGACATAGGCCACGTCATGGGCCTCCGCCAGTTCCATCCAGATCTGGTTATATTCCCGGATGCGGGCATTGTTGACGTAGGTCCCTTTTTCGTCCTGTTCCGCCGTTACCGGCAGCGGGGACTGGACCACGATCTCCGTCTCCGGGTGGTCCGCCTTCAGCCGCAGCAGCAGCGTTTCCGCATGGGCGCGGAAAATGTCCGTGCCATTCCAGCCCAACTCGTTGACTCCCAGCATCAAATAGATCTTCCCGCAGTCTGTGGCCGCCACGGCATCTGCCATGGTGATCTTCTCCCCGCTGTCCGTCTTCCAGTTTTCAAGGCCCACGGCGGAGGCCACGGTCTCCCCCGTCACGCAGAAGTAAATGCCCCGGTCCAGCCCGCTGTAGAGCCGGAAACCGTCGGTCCGGGAGTCGCCCATAAACACAATGTCGTCAAAATACTCGTCTGTCACCGGGTCCGAGGCTGCCACCGGCGCCCACGGCGTCTCCGGCTCCTCTTCCGGGTCCGGGACCGTTTCCACCGGCAGCTCCGCAGGGATCGACGGTTCTTTCTCATCGGACTCTGTCTGGATCGGCGGCTCTGCCGCTGCTCCGCGGTCACCGGAAAGGTCCGCCATCAGGGCGCTGCCGCCCAGCAAAACCGCCAGCAATACCGCCAGGATCACAGCCTTTGCCGGTGTTTTCTTCAGCCGCTTTCCGCCCACAGCGTTCCCTCCCTTCCCGGTCTGCTTGCAGAGCTTTATGTAAACAAGCTCTGTTCTTTATTAGACACATTTTCCCCTGAAAAGTCGCAACAAATCAGAAAAAAATCAGTAACAATTTGATGACAACAGCGGAACGGTCCGCTCCGCTGTCCGTCTTACTCTCTCAGGTTCGGGGGATAGACGCCTGCCTCATGGAGCTTTTTCAGTTCCGCCGCCACCACGGCCCGGTCCTCCTGATAGGTCATGCCGAACCACTTGTCCCGGGAGTGGAGGACAGGCACCGTCATCCGGCCGGCCTTCAGTTCCTCCCCCACCATCACCGGCAGGAGACACTCGGCCTTTACAGCGTCAGTGGGCAGGGCCTTGAGGAAATCCTCAAAATACCGCCGCAGCGCCGGGAAAAAGGAAGGCATAAAGCCCCAGAAGTTCATGGACACCACCGTTTCCGGCGACAGATCCGCCCCGGTGTCCAGATCCGTCAGGTGACCGTCCGGGTAGAGCTGGATCTTCAGCGCCTCCTGAATGGACTCCAGGGCTCCCTCCCGGACCTGGCACACGCCCCGGGACACGGTGCCGTGGAGGCTGGCGGTATTTTTCAGCAGATACCCCACCATGGTCCCCTGGCCCCGCTCCGGCAGACGGAGGAGCTGGTCATACATGATCCGATAGGCATCCACCCCGTAATAATCATCGGCGTTGATGACGCAGAAGGGGCCGTCCGCCGCCTGCTCCGCGCACAGCAGGGCGTGGACCGTGCCATAGGGCTTGGTCCGCCCTTCCGGCACCGTGTAAAAAGAGGGCAGAGAGGAAAAATCCTGATAGACAAAGGCCACCTGGACCGCCCGCCCATCCGCTGTTTTCTTCTCCTTCAGATAGCCCACCAGACCTTCCATCATCTCCCGCATCTCCGGCTTGATGATGAATACGATCTTATCAAAACCTGCCCGGATGGCATCGTGGATGGAGTATTCCATCAGGATCTCCCCATTGGGGCCGATGCCGTCCACCTGCTTGCTGCCGCCGTATCGGGAGCCCAGGCCCGCCGCCATAATCACCAAAGAAACACTCATAACCGCTTCTCCTTCGTTCCGCTCTCAGCGGTGCAGCACCGCCGAGCTGTTATACTTACCATACCTTATTTCGCCGAAATTTGCAACGGTCTTGACTTTTTTGTTTTCCCGGCTATAATATGAAAACGATAATCATTTTCATATTCAAGGAGGGCTATGATGGCCTATCAGACCAAACAGCAGCAGGCGGTGCTGCAATGTCTGCGCCGCCGGGCGGAGGAATGTCTCACCGCCGCGGATCTTTCGGAGGAGCTGCGGCGGGACGGCCACGCCGTGGGCCTTGCCACGGTGTACCGCCAGTTGGACCGGCTGGTCCAGCTTGGCACCGTCCACAAGATCACCACGGAGGAAGGCGCCCTGTACCAATACTGCCCCCAGGCGGGCCACCCCCACGACTGCTTTTTGCTGCGGTGCGAGGGCTGCGGCCGCATGGTCCATCTGGACTGCGGGCATCTGGAGGAGCTGTGTGTCCACCTCTCTGCCCAGCATCACTTCCGCATCGATCCCCGGCGCACCGTGCTGACGGGGCTTTGCGACACCTGTCAGGAGGCGCGGCATGAAGGATAAAGAACTGATCGTCTGCCGAGACGTATCCCTGGGCTATGAGGGCCGCTCCGTCCTCACCGGGCTGGATCTGACCATCTCCCGGGGGGACTATCTCTGCGTGGTGGGCGACAACGGCTCCGGCAAGTCCACCCTGATGCGGGGCCTTTTGGGACTGATCCAGCCCCAGTCCGGCACCATTGAACAGGCGGCGGAGCTGAAAGCCGGCGCCATCGGCTATCTTCCTCAACAGACCCGGGCCCAACGGGACTTTCCCGCCACGGTGCTGGAGGTGGTCCTCTCCGGCTGCCTGAACCGGAAGGGCTTCCACTTCTTCTACACTGCCGCCCAGCGGTCCGAGGCCATGATGAACCTGGGCAAGCTGGGCATCCTGGAGCTGAAGGACGCCTGCTACCGGGATCTCTCCGGCGGGCAGCAGCAGCGGGTGCTGCTGGCCCGGGCTTTGTGCGCCGCCAAGTCCCTGCTGATCCTGGACGAGCCCATCACCGGCCTGGACCCCGCCGCCGCCCAGGATCTCTACAAGACTCTCCGGTATCTGAATCAGAAAGAGGGCATGGCCATCGTTATGGTGACCCACGATCTGAAAGCGGCGCTGAAAAGCGCCCGTACCGTGCTGCACATCGGCCGCCGGGGCGTGTTCCTCGGCACCGTGTCGGACTATCTTGCCTCACCTCAGGGCAACCGTTTCCGGGAGGAACTGGACGCATGAATATTTTACAGATGTTTTCCTACCCCTTCATGCAGCGGG
>CAZFJB010000011.1:0-14118 GCA_964519775.1 uncultured Oscillibacter sp. | reverse complement strand
CTGATTACAAATCAGCTGCTCTACCAGCTGAGCTACACCAGCAGTTCCAACAGCATGGATTATTCTATCAGAACATTTCCCTTTTGTCAACACTTTTTTCGCTTTGCTGTGATTTTTTATTTGAGGAGGAATGGGATGCGCTCAGTCCTTGACGGCGCCCGCCGCCGGCGGGTCCGCTGCGCCTTCTGCGGGCGGGAGATCTGCCTGGGGGAGGAGTACTGGCAGTGCGGCGGCACCCCGGCGTGCGTGGATTGTCTGCCGGAGCTGGCCCGCCGGGAGCTATATCCCTGCCGGGAGATCCGGGGAAAGGAGGCTCATTTATGACGCTATTGGAATTATCCGCCGTTTACGCGGAAAACGCCGCGCTGCTCCGGGGCCGCATCGTGGAGTTGCGGAGCATGGAGCGGCAGACACGGGATCGGGAGACCGCCCGCTTGCTGCGGAGCCGTGTGGCGGCGCTGATGCCCCTGTGGCAGGAGGCCCGGGATCTGGCCCGGCTCACTGCCCACTATTATGACAACGGGAGGGATCGTCTATGAATACACTCAGTCTGGACGCCAGGGGCGGCCAATGGCTGGCTGACCTGGCCGCCTGGGAGCGCAGCGGCTCCTCCGACAACTCCCAGCAGCTCCAGCGGCTGCGGCGGAATCTGAAGCTGGCCCGCCAGCAGGTCCTCACCCCCCGGCAGCGGCAGATGCTGGAACTTTACTACGACCAGGGGCTCACCATGCCCCAGATCGCCGAGGAGCTGGGGGTCAACCGCTCCACCGTCTCCCGGACGATCCGGCGGGCCAGGGAGCGGCTCTATCAGTGTCTGCGCTATACATTGTAACTTTTTCCCTTTTGCCGCTTGCGAAACGGGATGAACCTTCGTATAATGGGTGTCGTATCCTATCCGGTGTCCGTAACGATCTTGCGGGCTGGCTGCCTTTGGCAAATACATTGCCCGAAAACCGGCCATGCTATCACTGCTCAGTCTACTGAAGAAGGAGGCTCTCCATGCTTTATAACGCCACCCACCGCCCCGTCACCCGGCTTGTGATCTGTATTTTAGGGGAATATCTCGCCGCCTTCGCCCTGCATTATTTCATCGTCCCGCTGGGTCTGTACGCCGGCGGCACCATGGGCGTCTGCCAGTTGATCTGCACGCTTCTGCAAACCTACTGCGGGCTGAATTTCCATGAGTTCGACCTGGCGGGTCTTCTCTATTTTCTCACCAACATTCCTATCCTGCTTTACGCCAAGGGGGTCCTGGGCCGCAAGTTCATCCTCAAAGTGCTGATCTGCGCCTCGGCCTATTCCTTCTTTTACAGCGTTATCCCCACCCCCAGTGTCCTGGTGATCGAGGACACTTTGACGAGCTGCCTGCTGGGCGGCATCCTCGCCGGCATCGGCTCCGGCCTGGTGCTCACCTGCGGCGGCAGCGGTGCCGGACTGGATGTCATCGGCCTGTGCCTGAGCAAGAAGGGCAGCCACTTCACCGTGGGCCGCTTCTCCCTGACGTTCAACGCCTTTTTGTACGCCCTCTGCCTGATCCTCTTCAGCCCGGAGGTGGCCATCTACTCCGTGATCTACAATTTCACCGCCAATCTGGTGGTGGACAAGGCCCATCAGCAGAACATCTGCGTGCAGGCCCTGATCTTTACCCGGGCCGATGAGAAGCAGCTTGGCCATGTCATTCTGGATCAGATGGGCCGGGGCGTCACCTGGTGGGAGGGCACCGGCGCTTACACCGGTCAGGGCGTACACGTTCTGTGCGTCTGCCTTTCCAAGTATGAGATCGAGGAACTGTTCCAGACCGTCCACGCTCTGGATCCTCACGCCTTCATCACCTTGCAGGAGGGCGTGCGGATCTACGGCAACTTTAAGAAGAAATTAGAGTGAGAAAGGACCCGCTTATGACACCGATCATCGTCATGGCCGGCACGCCGGTGGACACGCGAATGGGCATGGACTGCCTGACCCCCCGGGGATTGGAGGGGGTCTTCTGCCCCGTCTCCCAGGACCCCCGGCAGCAGACAGCCTTCCAGATCTCCTCTCCCGAAGAGAAGGTCGCCGCCGTTACCGCTCTGCTGCGCGATGCCCAGCGGGAACACGGCTGTGAAAAGGCCCTGATCTACTGCAATTCCCTCTCCGGCTCCGTAGACTTTGGTCCCATCGCCCAAAGCACCGGGCTGCGGATCGTCACGCCGCTGGATGTATACCGTCTGCTGGCACCCCGGTATCGGTCCCTGGCCGTGATCGCGGCCAACGCCCAGGGGGCTGCCGGCATTGAGCGGACCATGCTGCTGTCCAACCCGCTGCTCACGCTGCGCAGCGTGGGCCTCCTGCCCACAGTGCTGGCCATCGAGGCGGGAGAGCCGCCGGAGCGGCTGGTGGAGGATCACCGTCTGCCGGAGCTGGCGGAGTGGTTCCAGGCCCAGGGGGCGGAGGCGCTGGTGCTGGGCTGCACCCACTTTCCCTATCTAAAGGAGGCCCTGGCCGCCCGGACCACCCTGCCCATTATCGACCCGGCGGAGGAAATGCTGGATCTGCTGGACGCATAAACAAAAAAACGAGAGCTTTCAGCTCTCGTTTTTCTTTTCGCCTTGTCTGCTCACTTCTCCGGCATATCGCCCAGCATTTTGTAGGCATGGGCGCAGATGGCGTCAAAGGTGGCGTCACTGATGTCGTGCTCCATTTTGCAGGCGTCCTCCTCCGCCGTGGCAGGGTCAACGCCCAGATTGATCAAAAAGCCTGTCAGGGCCTTGTGCCGCTGGAGCATCTTGGTCGCGATGTCCATCCCGCTTTTCGTCAGCGTGATATGCCCGTCCTTGTCCATCTCGATATAGCCGTTTTCCCGCAGGCGCTTGGTGGCGTAGGACACACTGGGCTTCGTCACACCCAGATGCTCCGCCACATCCACAGAGCGGACATACCCGTGCTTCCGCTCCAGCATCAGCATGGTCTCCAAATAATCCTCAGAGGATTTCAAGATCCGCATTCCTTTTCACCTCACTTAGGGTTATTGTTTAGAATATCACAATTCCGCCGTGAATGCAAGTCAAAGCGCATAATCTCCGCCCCGCGGCGGATACTATCCGCAAAAGCGGCGCGCGCCGCGAAACGGAAAAGAGGACACGGTATGGATATGACTCCACAGGAATACCAAGCCTATGTCAAGGGGATGATGAAGCCCTCTCCTCTGGGGAAAGACGTGTGTCTGGCCTTTGTGATCGGCGGGCTGATCTGCGTGGTGGGACAGGCCATCCAAAATGGCTGGGCGGCCCTGGGCCTCTCTCAGGAAGACGCCGGCACCGCCGCCTCCTGCTCGCTGGTGGCCCTCTCCGCCCTGCTGACGGGGCTGAATCTCTACAACAAGCTGGCCCGCTTCGGCGGGGCCGGCACGCTGGTGCCCATCACCGGCTTTGCCAACGCCGTGGTCTCCCCGGCGCTGGACTTCAAGTCCGAGGGCTTCGTCACCGGCATGGCGGCGAAAATGTTCACCGTGGCCGGCCCGGTCATCACCTTCGGCACCCTGGCCTCGGTGATCTATGGGGTGATCCTGATGTTGGTGACATAAGCGAAGAAAGCACAAAGATCCCCGGCCGATGGCCGGGGATCTTTGCTGTGTGTTTTAGGAGGGAGAAAACGCATCGGGTTGGGAGGACCCTTTGCAAGTATTAAGATACCCAAACATTTTTGCGAAATTATGAGTTGCCTGTGAACAATTTGTAAACGTTCCCTGCTGTTTCCCGGCTTACGGACAAATTCCCGCGAAAGTGCCGTCTGCCGCATTCACAAAGCCGCAGGTATCTTCACTTATACTTCCGACTCTCCGCCACCGCCAGTTCATCGCAGCGGTTATTATACTCGTTTTCGGCATGGCCTTTGACCCAGTGGTAGCGCAGGGTGTGGATGCCCTCCAGCCGCAGCAGCTCCTCCCACAGATCCGGGTTCAGGGCGGGCTTTTTGTCGCTCTTTACCCAGCCCCGGGCCTTCCAGCCCTTGGCCCAGCCCTTGGAAAGGCCGTCGATCACATATTTGGAATCGCTCCAGAGATCCACGATGCAGGGCTCTTTCAAAAGGGACAGGGCCCGGATGACAGCGGTCAGCTCCATGCGGTTATTGGTGGTGCTGGCCTCGCCGCCGGAGAGTTCCCGTCTGTGGGCGCCATACATCAAAATCGCGCCCCAGCCGCCGGGACCTGGATTGCCGGAGCAGGCTCCGTCGGTATAAACAGTGACTTCTTTCATGGGATATGATCCTTTTTTGACGTTTATTCGTAAAAATCCGTTTCGTCCGTCAGGGCCATGGGCAGGCCGTTGTGGTAAACGGGGATGGTCTGGAACTTGAAGCGGCTGGCGCGGTGGAGCCGGTCGATCTTCTCCTTCACCGCCGGGTCGACAACACCGCGGCGGACATATTCGTTGACAGCGTGATAGGTGAAGCCCAGATTGTCCTCATCCGTCAGGCCGGTGAGCCCATCAGAGGGGGGCTTGATGAGGAACTTCTCCGGCAGGCCCAGCTCCGCCCCCAGGGCGATGACCTCCTCCGTGGTGTACATCCCCAGGGGGGAGAACGCCCCGGCAGAGTCGCCGTAAATGGTGCAGTAGCCCACCCAGTCCTCAGAGAGGTTGGAGGTGTTGAGGACGATGCCCCCCTCCACGCTCTGGGCAATGGCATACAGCGTGGCCATCCGCACCCGGGAGGGCAGATTCACTCTGGTCTGGCGGCTGGCGTCCAGACCAACACGCTCCATCTCATTCAGGATGCCGGACGTGCCGCCCTGAATGTTAAAGACATAGTGGCGGATGTTCAGAAACTCCACCAGGCCGTTAGAGTAGTCGATATCCGGCTGCACGCCGTCCGGCATCAGCACACCCACCACGTTTTCCCGTCCATAGGCCGCCACCGCCAGGGCCGCCACCACAGAGCTGTCCTTGCCGCCGGAGATCCCGATAACGGCGGTCTTGCCGCCGCAGGCCTTCATCTGCTGCCGCATCCAGTCGATCAGGCCGGAGAGCTGTTCCTTTGCGTGAAATTCCATACGCGCACCCTCTTTGCATTCATAATGCTTTATTGTAAAGCCCCTGGGCCGGATTTGCAAGGGCTTTTCCGCTCCAAATGGCAGCCGGACCTGAAAGCAGGCGCTTTCAGGTCCGGTCAGTGTTTCTATCAGTTCACTGTTCACCATCTACATGGAGGCAGCGCATGGCGTTCAGAATGGCGATGAAGGCCACGCCCACATCCGCGAAGACCGCCAGCCACATAGGGGCCTTACCCAAGGCGCCCATCACCAGCACGACGCCCTTCACCCCCAGGGCGAAGATGATGTTCTGGCGCACGATGTTCACCGTTTTCCGGGCGATGCCCATGGCCACGGCGATCTTGGCAGGCTTGTCGTCCATCAGCACCACATCGGCAGCCTCAATGGCGGCGTCACTGCCAAGGCCGCCCATGGCAATGCCGATATCCGCTCGGGTCAGCACCGGGGCATCGTTGATGCCGTCGCCCACAAAGGCCAGCTTGCCCTTCTCCGCGGCCAACAGCGCTTCCACCCAAGTCACCTTATCCGCCGGCAGCAGACCGGCGTGGTACTCGTCCAATCCCAGCTCCGCCGCCACGGCCCGGGCAGCGTTTTCCGTGTCACCGGTGAGCATCACCGTTTTCTCCACGCCCATGGCTTTCAGGGCGGCGATGGCCTCCTTCGCGTCGGCCTTGGGCAGATCGGAGATGACGATATGCCCGGCATATACGCCGTCCACCGTCACATGGACGATGGTGCCCGGCAGTTCACAGTCCTGACAGGGGACATTCTGTCGCTCCATCAGCCGGCTGTTGCCGACACACACCGCTTTTCCATCCACCTTTGCCGCCACGCCGTGACCGGCGATCTCCTCCACATCAGAGACCCGGGCACCGTCCAGCGTACCGGCGCAGGCCTGCCGCAGGGAGACGGCGATGGGATGGGTGGAATACTGCTCCGCCAGAGCGGCCCACTCCAGCACCTGCTCCCGGGAAAAGCCCTCCGCCGGATGCGCGGCGGTCACGGTAAAGGTGCCTTGCGTCAGGGTGCCGGTCTTGTCAAAGACAATGGTGTCCGCCTTCGCCAGCGCTTCCAGATAGTTGCCGCCCTTGACCAGGATGCCGCGTCTGGACGCGCCGCCGATGCCGCCGAAAAAGCTCAGCGGCACGGAGATCACCAGCGCGCAGGGGCAGGAGATGACCAGGAACGTCAGCGCCCGATGGAGCCACTCTGTCCAGGTGGTGCCCAGCAGGAAACCGGGAGTCTCCGGCAGCAGGGCCAGCAGCGCCGTGGGGATCAGGAACAGCGCCAGAGCGGCATACACCACGCAGGGGGTATAATACTTGGCAAAACGGGTGATGAACTGCTCGCTGACCGCCTTTTTCTCACTGGAAGTCTCCACCATCTCCAGGATCTTGGAAACGGTGGACTCCTCACAGGGCTTTGTCACCGTCACCCGCAGCACACCGGTGAGATTCACGCAGCCGCTGATGACGCTCTCCCCTTCCCGGATGTCCCGGGGCAGCGATTCACCGGTGAGGGCGGCGGTATCCAGCGTGGATGTGCCCTCCAAAACGATGCCGTCCAGAGGCACCCGCTCGCCGGGCTTCACCACGATGACGGCCCCCACGGTCACATCCTCCGGGTCCACTTCCTCCAGGCCGTGCTCCGTTTCCAGATTGGCGGTGTCGGGCCGGATGTCCATCAGGGCGGCGATGGAAGCCCGGGACTTGCCCACGGCATAGTCCTGGAACAGCTCGCCGGTCTGATAAAAGAGCATGACGAAGACCGCCTCGGCGTATTCTCCGGTGCCGAAGGCGCCCACAGTAGCCAGGGCCATGAGGAAATTCTCGTCAAACACCTGGCCGTTGACGATCCCCATGACCGCCTTGCGCAGCACGTCATACCCGATAATGAAATAGGGGATCAGGAATGCCGCCGCCTGAAGCCAGCCGGTGATGGGCAGCAGTTTCGCCAGGATCAGCAGCGCCGCGGAGAGCAGGATGCGGTCCCGGACCTTTCTTTGCTTTTTGGTCAGTTTTGCCATGTCGATTCACCTCGATATCGCCGAAAACGGCGGAATAAAGGGCGCCCGCCTTCCGGCGGACGCCCTGAAGTTCCTTACTTCAGGTGGATCACGCAGTCAGGCTCCACCTTTTTGCAAACAGCCACCACTTCCCGCATGATCTCATCAAAGCGGGCATCGTCCGCGTTGATGGTCATCTTCTGGGTCAGGAAGCTGACGGTGGCATCCTCCACGCCGTCGATCTTCTTGATGGCCTCTTCCATTTTGGCGGCGCAATGGGCGCAGTCCAGATCCTCCAGGTCAAAACGCTTTTTCATGTGATTCTTCCTCCTGATATTTTATAGTCGCGTTGTCCGAAAACATCACTCAAGGATATGTTCCATTCCCTGGTCGATGATGGTCTTTACATGGTCATCCGCCAGAGAGTAGAAAACCGTTTTCCCCTCCCGCCGGGCCTTGACCAGCCGGGCGGTCTTCAGCGCCTTGAGCTGGTGGGAGATGGCGGACTGGTTCATGCCCAGCAGCGCCGCGATGTCGCACACGCACATCTCCGACTCAAACAGGACGTACAGGATGCGGATCCGGGTGGAATCGCCGAAAATGCGGAACAGCTCCGTCAGATCGTAGAGGATATCCTCTCCCGGCATCTCCCGCCGGACCTTTTCCACCAGCTCATCATGGGCATGGAGAAAATCACAGCACTCCACATTGTAGCGGTCTTCCATAGACGCCTCCCTCGTTCAAACAAATGAACAACTGTTCATGTGTTCATGATAGCACATTTTCTTGTATTGTCAACCCCCTTTTGATAAAATTTTCTTCTTTTTCTTTGATCGGCGTTCCGCGCTTTTCATATCCGCTGCCTCCTTCCATAAAAAATGGCGGCAGAGAAGCTCTCTGCCGCCGGGGTGTCTCTGTTCACTTTTTCAGGGGCATGGTAAAGATGAATCGGGTAGAGGCGGTGTCGCTCTCCGCCCGCAGCGCGCCCTTGTGTTCCCGGGCGATGGCGTCAGCAATGGAGAGACCCAGGCCGAAGCCGGTCCGCTCCCCCCGGGAGGTATCCGCCCGGTAAAACCGCTCAAAAAGACGGCTGAGATGCTCCGGCGGAATGGGCTCGCCGGGATTGCTGACGGTCAGCCGGACCTGACGGTCCGCCTGTTCCAGGGTCAGGGTGATGGTCCCGCCCTCCGCGCCGTATTTCACGGCGTTATCCAGCAGGATGGACACCAGCCGCCGCAGCCGGTCCCCCACGCCGGTGACGAGGAGCTCCCCCGCGATGTGATACGCCAGAGGCTTCCCCGCCTCAAAGGCCACCGGTTCAAAGGCCAGGGCGCAGTCCGTCACAAGGTCTGAGAGGTTCACCGTCTCCGCCGACTCGGGACGGACGCCGTTGTCCGCCCGGGCCAGGGTCAGCATCTGCTCCACCAGTGCGCTCATCTGCCGTGCCTCCGAGCGGATGTTGCCGCTCCACCGGGCGGGCTTTTCCGCCAGCTCCGCCCCGGCCAGCAGCTCCGCGTTGGAGAGGATCACCGTCAAGGGTGTTTTCAGTTCGTGGGAGGCATCAGAGAGGAACTGGCGCTGCTGCCGCCACGCCGTTTCCACCGGGCGGGTAGCCCACCGGGACGCCACCACCGCCACCCCCAGCAGCACCAGCAGCGCCGCCAGGGCGATGAAGAGGTAGGAGCGGAGCATCCGCCCCAGCACCGCCCGCTCCATGGACATATCCACAAAGGCCAGCTTGCGGTACAGGCCGTTGTCCTGGGAGAGATAGCGGAGGTGATAGTCCTCCACCGTGCCCTCCGTCCGCTCCTGGGCCAGACACTGGCTGAGAATGTCCCGAAGAGCGTCGGTATCCTCCAGATCGGCGTAGGTCCCGCCGGTGATATAGGCGGTGTCCCCCCAGATATTCACGGTGAAATAGGGCAGCAGCACCCGGTCCCCGCCGATCTCGATGGCGGCGTCCGGCGCCATGCCCCGGCCCGTATCCTCCCGCAGGACCTGATAGAGAAGCTGGCGGCTGAGATCGGCGATGTTCTGCCGCACCGCGTGATAAGCGGCGCCGAACACCCCCAGCAGTACCACCGCCACCAGGGCCATGCACACCGTCACGAATTTCCATCGCAGCTTTCGGATCATGACGGCCTCCTATTCCCGCTCCAGGCGGTAGCCCACCATGCGGATGGTGCGGATCTTCACCTGAGAGTGCAGATAGTCCAGCTTCTTTCTTAAAAAGGAGATATATACCTCCACATTGTTGTCCTCCGCGTCGGACTCATAGCCCCAGAGCTTCAGGATCAGATTCTCCTTGGTCAAAACCATCTCCCGGCTGCGCAGCAGCAGCTCCATCATGTCAAATTCCTTGCGGCTGAGCCGCACGGATCGCTCTCCGCGGGAGAGCTGGAAGGTTTCCGGGTCCAGCCGCAGATCGCCGTATTCCAGCGCGTTGGATGTCTGAGGCTCCGCCTGCCGCCGGGTCAGCATCCGCACGCAGGCCAGCAGCTCCTTGGGTTCAAAGGGTTTGGTCAGGTAATAGTCCGCGCCGCAGTCCAGTCCCCGCACCCGGTCGGAGAGTTCCGAACGGGCGGAGAGCATCAGCACCGGGACCCGCTTGCCCGCCTGCCGCAGCGCCCGCAGCACGGCAAGGCCGTCCATTTTCGGCAGCATCACATCCAGGATCACCAAATCGTAAATATCCGACAGGGCATTGTCCAGGCCGCTCTCGCCGTCATGGCAGATATCGGCGGCATAGCGCTCCAGTTCCAGAAGGTCCCGCAGCGTCTCCGCCAGACGGACCTCGTCCTCAACGATCAGGACCCGCATCCCATCACCTCCACGGTCTCAGTCTTCCCCGTTTCAGGCGGCATCTTCCAGACCCAGATAGGCAATGTGCATCATGGGGTCCAGCAGGTCCAGGGTCACCAGGTAGATGGCGTCCTCCTCCCCCAGACGGACATAGCGGCCGGAGCCATCCATATTCTGGGTGCCGATGTTCATGATAAAGCTCTCCTCCGTCCCGGCGGCGGTCTCATACTGTACCGTCAGGGTGGAGGGCTCGTCAAAGCCGCAGAAGGCTGCCGCCTCCTCCGAGGGACGGTAGTCCACACACTCCGCCACCTTCAGCACTGCCAGATCCTTCAGCAGGGACCGAAGGAGGGGAGAATCCGTCACATTGGCGCCGCCGCTGCGCCAGGAGACCGCGTTGCCGCCCTCATCCCGGGCGGCGGAGAGGACTGTGATAGGCCGACTCTCCGTCAGTTCCCCGGTCTCGTCCGTCTGCTCCGTGACGGGGCCCTGAAGCAGAATGTAATGGAGGGATTCCTCCCGCAGACTCGGCAGCGTCGGCAGGCGGCACATCTGATAGATGGGCGTCTGGAGCGCCTCATGCAAGCTGTTGGGAATGATATGCATCTGCTGAGAATCGTTGTTGATGATGGCGTAGTAGCTCTCGCCGTCTGTGGTGGTGTTCCCCATCTGGATGGACAGCACCGCCCCGTCCGGCGCCGTGGCCGTCAGTCTGACGTGGGGGGTGTCCAGCCCATATTCTGAAAGATCCTCCGGCAGGTCCAGCGTCTGCTGGGGCTTGAGATTCTTCAAAACCGCCAGGATGGAGCGAATGTCCGTGTCATCCAGGGGGAAGCTCGGCTCGTTTTCCCAGTACCAGGCCCCGTCCTCGTTCAGGGCGAAGGCAAGATAGGCGCTGCCGTTGTGGTAGCTCAGGGCCACATAGTCGCTCTGGGCGCTCTGGGCCAGCTCCGCCGCCGCGACGGTCTCATCCTCCCGGGCGGCCCGGGCCTCCCGATAGCGCATACTCAAAACGATCAGCACCGCGGCGCACAGCACCGCCAGGATCACGCTCAGCAGCGTGATCAGCCGCTTTTCTCTCCAACTCATGGGGGTCCTCCTTATGATCAACAATGCGCCGGGTGTCCCGGCGAAATGGGCCTGTTTGAGTCAGTATAACACGCTTCCGCGCCCGGAACAAGAAAAAACTGGATCAAGCGCCCCCTCCCGACCATTGGACGCAGAAAAAAATAAAAAATTTTCGTCCTGCCCCTTGACAAACGCTGTTTTTGTGTTATTGTATTAATTGCCTAATACAAAAGTACATCGGAGGTGAGATATGGACTGGCACATTTCCAATGACGCCCCTATTTACGCCCAGCTCATCGGGCAGATCCGTACCGGCATCGTCTCCGGCACTTTCGCCCCGGGGGAGCGGTTGCCCTCCGTGCGGGATCTGGCCATGGAGGCGGGGGTGAATCCCAACACCATGCAGCGGGCGCTGACAGAGTTGGAGCGGGACGGACTGGTCTACAGCCAGCGCACGGCCGGACGCTTCGTCACGGAGGACCGGGCCGCCATTGCCCAGGCCCGCCGCAGCCTGGTGGCGGACCGGCTCCGGGTATTCCTGAAGGATATGACGGCGCTGGGATTTGAAAAGGAAGAATTACTGCTCCTGCTGCGACAGGAGATGGAGAAGGAGTGAACATCATGCCCATTTTAGAATGTAACCAGCTCTCCAAGAGCTACGGCAAGGCCCAGGCGCTGGAAAACGTCAGCTTTGCCATTCAGCCGGGCCGCATCGTGGGACTGCTGGGCCCCAACGGCAGCGGCAAGACCACCCTCATCAAGCTGGCCAACGGCCTTCTGACCCCCACCGGCGGCGAGATCCTGATCGACGGCAAAGCTCCCGGTCAGGAAAGCCGCGCCTGCATCAGCTATCTGCCGGAGCGCACCGCCATCCCCACCTGGATGAGCGCCGCGCAGCTCATGGACTTCTATGAGGATTTTTACGCCGACTTCCGCCGCCAGACGGCGGAGGAGATGCTCCGCCGCCTGGATATCCGGCCTCAGCAGCGCATCAAGCAGATGAGCAAGGGCACCCGGGAGAAGGTACAGCTCATCATGGTCATGAGCCGGGCCGCCAAGCTGTATCTGCTGGATGAGCCCATCGGCGGTGTGGACCCCGCCACCCGGGATTATATCCTGACCACCATTATCTCCAATTATAATCCTGACGCCAGCGTCGTCATCTCCACCCACCTGATCGCCGATGTGGAGCAGGTGCTGGATGAGGTCATCTTCATTGACCGGGGGCACCTGGTGCTCCAGTCCTCTGTGGATCAGATCCGGGAGGAGAAGAACATGAGCGTGGACGCACTGTTCCGGGAGGTGTTCAAATGCTGATCAAACTGATGAAACATGAGTTCCGGGCCACAGGCCGGATCATGCTGCCCCTGTTCGGGCTGCTGCTTTTAACGGCGCTGGGCGCCAACTTCTCCGTGGGCGGTCTGCTGGAAACGGACAACCGCTTTTTGGATGCCCTGGGTGCGCTGCTGGTGGTAGCCTTCGCCATCGCCATGGCAGCGGTGTGCCTGATGTCCTTCGCCCTGATGGTCCAGCGCTTTTATAAAAACCTCTTGCAGGACGAGGGGTATCTGATGATGACTCTGCCGGTATCTGTCCATCAGCACCTCTGGAGCAAGCTCATCGTCTCCACCGTGTGGTTTGCCGCCACCATCATCGTGGTGATCCTGGCCTGCTGCATCATGGCCTTCAATATTGAGGTCATCGGCGAGATCTGGGACGCGCTGCTGATGGTGGGCCGGGTCATTCTGGAAAAGAACGCCCTGAGTGAGATGGCCAGCGGCGCTCTGGCCTGCGTGGAGTTCCTGCTCATCTGCGTATGCGGCTCCTTCGCCCTGTGCCTGCGGTTTTATTCCGCCATGGCCGTGGGCTACAGCTTCCCCACCCACAAGGCCCTTTACAGTGTGGTGAGCTACATCGTCATGGACGCTGTTTCCAACCTGATGGGCGGCTTTGGCATCAGCCTGCTCAATGATTCTCCCCTCCACTACGCTCTGCTGGGCTGGGGCGGCCTCTCCGCCACGGCGGCGCTGCACCTGTCCATGTGGTTCATCATCATTCTGGAAGTGATCTATGCCGCGATTTTCTATATTTTAACGGTTTACTTCTTGCAAAAGAGGCTGAACCTGGAGTAAACTAATATTTGTGTGCAGAAATCCCCCGGCTCTGCCGGGGGATTTTCCCGCTCCGTATCTCAATGACACAAATGGAGGACCCAATGGCCTTTTTGGAGACCGTTTTCGGAAAAGTCATCATGACCATGGGCATCGCCGCCATCCCGGTGGTGGAGCTGCGGGGCGCCATCCCCGCCGGTGCCGCCGCGGGACTGGACCCCTGGCTGGCCTGTGCCGCCGCCATCGTGGGGAATCTGCTGCCCATTCCTCTCATCATTCTGCTGGTGCGGCAGGTCTTTGACCGTCTCCGCCGCCACACCTGGTTCGCCCCCAAGATCGCCTGGCTGGAGCGGCGGGCCCATCTGAAGGGGCGGCTGGTGCGCAAATACCGCCTCCTGGGACTGACGCTGTTTGTGGCCATTCCCCTTCCCGGCACCGGTGCCTGGACCGGAGCGCTGGTGGCGGCGTTTTTAGACATCCGCCTGCGCCATGCCCTGCCCGCCATCGCCCTGGGCGTTGCCATCGCCGGCGGGATCGTGACGCTGATGACCCTGGGTGTCATCCACCTGATCTGAAAACACGCCGCCGCTTTCGCGTCGCGTGCTGTGCCCCAACAGGCGGGAGGTCCTTGCCATAGCCGCCGAAGTCTGTTATTCTGTGTGTAAAGGAGGCGAAGTTATGAAAATCCATGATAAAAGTTCACTGTTTCTGGGAGTCACCGGCGCGACCCTGGGCATTGCCTACATTCTGCGGGGCCGGACCTTTGACTGGTTCTTCGGCATCGCCTGGTTGGCCATCGGTATCGCCCACCTCCGCCGTGCCTTCGATGAAAAGTGGGCGGAAAAGAACCGAGCCACCAATGAGAACATGAAGGCCGCCGCCCGGAAGCGGTTTGGGGCATGGACGGCGCCGGTGCGGTATTTCGGATTGGCGCTGGTCATTCTGGCATTGGTGCTGGGATGGTGCGTGCCCGGGCGAACGACCGTCTGGCTTTTGCCGCTGCTGGCGGGGGTTTTGTATACCATCATCATGGAAACCTGGCTGAAATCAGAAGCGGAAGCAAACTGAAGAGAAAAACTACGCCCGGACAGTCGTCCGGGCGT
>CAZFJB010000010.1:0-14136 GCA_964519775.1 uncultured Oscillibacter sp. | reverse complement strand
TTCATGTTTGAACGAGATTGATTCGTAGGATCTATATTTTTGTGGTCGCCTGACCAGGATTCATGATGGAAATGGTGCCGCCGTAGGCACAGGTGAGTTTGCCGTCCGAGGTGAGGATGGGTTTGCCGCCCACCCGGACCTTACCGGGACAGACCCACACGCCTGCCGGCGCGGGGACACAGGGCTGGGGCGTCAGGACGCCCAGGGCTGCTGCGGTGGCCGCCGCCACCGCGGGGTTTGCCAGGGAGGTACACATTCCGCAGCTCCCCACGTTGGTCATGGGAGCCGCGTCGGCAATGCTGGCCGCCGGTTTGCCGCCGATTCGCACAGAGGGCTGATTGGTGGCGTTGATCTGGCCGGGGGAGGTGCCCATGGTACAAAGGCACGCGGCACCGGTGACAACGGGAAAGGCCATTTCAACCACCGCCTTCCAGCCGGGGAGCGGGGTCTTCCCGGAAGTCCACCGTTTGGAAATGGGCCGTGCCGCCTGCCTCCCACCGGATGATCCAGCGGGCCTGGGTCCCATCGTCCCGCACCCGAAGACAGTAGCGGCCCGTTTCATCCCACTTTCCCAGCACCATGGGGGAGACGGGGAAGTAGTTGCGGAACGCCGTTTCCAGGACCCGGTCCGTTTTGGCGGTCTGGTCATCTGCCATGTGCAGGATGCGGAAGGGCTCATAGCTGCCGTGGTCCGGGTCCACCAGACCGTACAGCATCCGGTCCAGGGAGAGGTGATGGGGGTTGAAGAGCTTCATCAGGCGCTTGCGGGGCTCAAACTCCCGGATCATGCAGGCGTTCTCTCCGCTGCGGACAGCGGACAGGGCGCTGATGCCGGGAAGCGTGCCCTCCAGAGTCAGAAATTCCGTGCCGCCGGGGAAGTTGGCGCTGGGGATCATGGGAAGCTCCATCAGGGGAAGCCCATGGGGCAGCGCGTCCAGATCCACCGCCTGATCCACCGGTTCGTAGTGGGGGGAGCGCAGCGAGAGCGAAAACTGCCGCTGCCGGAGATTCTGGAAGATCAGCACGCCGCCCTTTTCCTCGCAGCGGGTCAACTGACCGTCTATGCGGATCTCCAGCTCCCAGCCGGGAATATCGGCGCCGGAGGTGGTGTCCACCAGTCGGAGCGCCAGGTTCAGACTGTGGGTGAACACCGTGATCTTCTCCACTTAACCACCGCCCTTTCCGTCCAGCATCCCCACGGTGAACTGCGCCTCGGTAACACGGGGCGGGTCCACCACGATCTCGCTGGAGAGGAACACCGGCGCGGCCTTGTAGAAAAGGCTCACCTGATACGGCTTGTTGATGGCCGACCAGACACGCACCTTGTCTTCCAGAGAGATCTTTGCCGGGGAGAATATGATGGGCGGTTCCGGCGTCTCCAGCCAGCTTTGCAGCCGCCGGGGGTCCACGGAGTTGCCGTCATTGATGATCTGCGCCGCCCGACCCAGGATCTTCTGGGTGTCCGCGGCCTTCAGACCCATCTGAGAGGAACCGTTGATAAAGAGCATATAGTACAGGCTGTAAGGCTTCGGAGGCCGCCGCAGCCGGGTCCGTCCGGTACCCATGAGAGAGGGAACGGAGACCTCGCCCTCCTCCCGGATGTCGTAGAGATACAGACCCAGGATGTAGTCCACATCCTGCTCCGCGGGAGAGGAGACGGAGATGTTGTTGGGAGAGGGGATGGGCTCAGGGCACATTTTCTCCCGCAGGATGCGCACCATGTGCTGGGACACATCCGATATGATAGGATAATCAGCCAAGTCTCATCACTCCTCTCTTACGATGCCGCCAGGAACCGGGCGAAGAGCGCCTGGGCCTGGGCCAGGGCCGTGTCATCCAGGGCGCAGCCAAGATCTGTGCCGGTGAGGTAGATGGCCTGGACGCCGAAGTTATCATAGGCGTATTCCTCCGGGATGTAGACACAGGTCTGATAGCGGGCACCCCGGGTCATGGTCTCTGTCCTGGTGCCGTCCCGGTCCCGGAGGACCTTGGTGGAGTAGACGGTGAAGCCGTAGTACTCGCTGCCCCGGGCCAGGATGCCCCGGGAGGCGTTTTTGTTCCACACATAGCGCCAGGAGGTCATGGCCTGGATGCCGCGCAGGGGCAGATACTCGTTTCCGGCATCCCGGATCTGCCGGAACACCAGGGGGTTGCCCAGATTCTGCTGGGCCTGGGAGAGAGCGCCGAGGCGCTGCAAGGTCCCCTGGGCGCCGGTCTCATCATAGTACATCTGCAATGCCGCCAGCTCCACGATGCCGTTCCGGGCCGCCGCCAGGGTGATGCCGCCGGTGCCCAGAAGGTCGGTGCCGCTGCCGGTCCCGCCGCTCTCGCCGGCGGAGCCGCCGGTTTCGGCAAAGTAGTCATCGGCGATCTTTTTCAGCGCCGCGGCGCTGAGATCGTCCCGCAGAGCGTTGGGGTTATCCAGAATGGCCTGCTCAATGGTGTCGATCAGGCTCTCGTCACCGTTATTGAGCAGCAGCGCGTTGTAGATCTCCTGCATGGCGGGCAGAACGAGATTCGGGTCGGTGGCCAGCAATCCGCTGAGAGAGTCCACCGCGTTTTTGGCGGTGTTCTGCCCCTCGGGGCTGCCGTCCTTGATGCCGTCCAGCGCGTCCTCCTTCAACTGGGCCACCATAGCACCCAGAGAACCGTCCGACAGGCTGTTTTCCAGGGAGGAAAGCTCCGCCTTGGCAGCGCTGAGCTGGCTTTTCAGACCGGCGTTGTTCGGGTCGGCGGCAAGCTGGGCCTCCAGATCCTGGATCAGGTCCCGGGTGTCCGCCATCCGGGCGGAGGTCTCCGCCTCGATGGTGCGGATGTCCTCCTCCACAGCGGCGATCTGCTCCTCCAGCGCCTTGGCACCGGCCAGATCGTTTTTGTCCAGAGCGGAGAGCCGCTGGGCCTGGAGGTCCGCCTTCTGGGCGGTCAGTTCGTCCATGGCGTTGCCGCCGGAGGCCAGTTCCAGTGCCCGCTGCTTGTCAGTGAGAAATTCGATGTGGGTATCCACCGATTCCTGGCAGATGTCAGCGAAGGCATCCTGAGGGAAGGCGGAGGCGAAGCTGCCGGTGGCGGTCTCCAGCCGCTGGGCGATAAAGGTGATGCCGGCGGCGGGGTCCACACGGCTGCATTTGGAGGTGATGAAAAATTCCAGCTCGCCCCGGATGCTGTTGAGGGAACCTTCATTTTCGCTGATGAAGCGGTCCAGGATCGCCTGGGCGGACTTCTTGGCGACCTCCGCCCGGTACGCGGCGCTCTCGCCCTGGCTCAGGGCCTGACGGTAGGCAGCGGTGGCCTGGGGCAGCAGCGTGCCCTCCAGCAGGGCCAGCTCACCGGCGCGGTCAGCGATGACATCGTCCCGGATATGGCCCAGGAGGATGAGATCCTGCACGTCGCTGTCGCAGGCGGTGTGGTTATTGCTCTCAGCGTGGGAAATGAGGGCGGTGGAGAATTCGTACTCAGTCTTGCTGAGGATGGTGGTGCCCTCCTCCAGCATCTTGCCGCCGTAAGTGATGAGGGCGTTCTGCACGTTGCCGAGGCTCTCCGCCACGGCGCTCATCACCTCCGGCTCACTCTCTTTCAGTTCCTTGGACTCTTTTGTCTCGGTGCCGTCCTCGGCGTAGGTGGTGAAGATCAGCTCGCCCTTTGCCACCTCGTCCAGGAAGCTGGTGAGGGTGGGCTCCAGCGCGGTGAATACGGCGCAGCGCCGGGAGGCGTCCACCGCCTCCATCACACCGGTGACCACACCGATCTCGTCAGACCCGGCGTTGTTCTCCGTGAGGACATTGAGGTATGCCTGCAAGCCGGAGAGCGTCTCATCCAGCTCTTTTACGTCGTCCAGTGTGCGGATGGGCGTGTTCCAGACATCGTCCATGCGTCGGGTGACGTCGTTGGCCCCGCTGGTCTCCCGGATCTGATCGTACTGCATTTTCAGGGGAGAGAGCTCCTCCAGCGCCTGGAGGTCGTAGGGGTCCTGAATGTCGAAGATATTCACAGGCTGCCCCGTCCGCAGATCGTAGGTCACCTTGTCGGATCTGGTGTGATACTCGAAGTACAGCGCCTCGATCTCCTCCTCCGTGACCGGGGAGCCGGCGGTGGTGATGTCCGCCAGAGAGGAGGCGGTGGAAATGTTGAACCAGACATCGCCGCCCAATTCGGACTTGTAGTAGATCTGATCCTGGCCGGAGTCCTCCGCCGATTTTTCAGCGATCTCATAGATGCTGTCCGTCAGGGCGGAAAGGTGGATCAGGTGGGTGCCGATGGCCAGGGTGGAGCTTTCGATGTCCTTTGCCTTGATGTGGACGGCCCGGCTCTCATCCCAGAAACCCTGGACATACAGCCCACGCAGCAGCAGCGCCAGCGCCAGAGGGACCGCCAGAAAAGCGATCCACCGGGCTTTTTTGGTGGTGGATTTCATTGCGTTCCCTCCTCTCTCAGGTTGTGGACGTGATGGCCACGAGCTGCTGGGAGGCGGTGTCGAACCGGGCCTCCGTCAGCATTTGCTGATCCCGGTCGTACAGCCGGAGGGTCACATCCTCAAGACTGGAGATCAGCAGCGTCAGGTAGGTAAAGGGATCACGGAGGGCACGCAGCTCTGTGGTGTAAACCTCCGCGTCGCCGTAGGTCAGGGTGTAGTAGGCGGCGTTTTCCGCCGCGTTGACGGAGAGCTTCAGCTCCGAGGTGGAGATGCTGCCGGAAAGGGTGGTCTCCACCGCGTAGGTGCCGATGACCCGCTCCGTTTCCACCGCCGTGTCCGCCCGCCGGATATTCAGCACATCCCGGGGGACGGAGGCGTCAATGGTACATTCATCCACAAAGGTACTGCCGTTGTAGAGCCGGATGGTCAGCTCACTGGTCTCTTTGTAGTCCAGGGCCAGGTGGTGCAGCTCCGAGCCCACGGCGGTCCGCTCTCCGATCTGGGTCCCGGCGTACCAGACTTCGAATCCATCGATCACAGGCTCAAACCCATCCGGGATGCTGACGCCGACGGAGAATTTCAGGTCCGCCACGCTGGTGTAGATGTAGTAGTAGGGGTCGCTGATGGGGTCCAGCACGGCGTAGGCGTCGCCGCCCTCGCCGGTGTCCAGAGAGGCGCTGGTATCCTTGAGGTATTTGCTGACGGCGCCGCAGGTCAGCCGATCAAACTCGCTGAGGGTCACGTTGTAGTCCTTCAGGGCATCCAGCGCGTCCTGCTGGGCCGTTTGATAGATCTCCTGCTGGTCGGAGACCTCTTCATAAGTGGCCTTTCCCATCCGGTTCAGGACCAGGAGGCGGTCAAGGGTCTCGCCGGCCTCATCCACCAGGTCGCTGAGCGTTTCATAGGTCCGCCAGCCGGTGACCACGGCCTCATAGGTGTCCCGCACCTGGGCCCGGAGGTCCTTTTCCAGGGTGTCCTGGTCCTTTTTGGCGTTTCCGTATTCCATGCAGGCGGTGTAGACTGCGTACATCTCGTCTTCAATATAGCGGGTGCCGTCGATCTCACCCTTGAACCACTCCTTGGTAAAGCTGAAGAAGAGGATCTTGATCTTGCCGTTCCAGGGCTTATCCAGGGAGGTAAGCATCTCTTTGTATTTGAGCTGGAACGCGCCGTAGTCCACGTCCATGCCCTGCTTTGCCATGTTGATGTAGGTCTGGATCGAGTTGACCTTGGAGCCGTATTCCTGCTTCATAAAGCTCTCGTAGGATTCTACATTCAAAAGCGCTGTGGAGGTGGCGGTCTTGGCCTCGTAGAAGGACTGACTGTGGTCCAGGGTGTATGTCGTCAGGGCGTCCAACTGTTCCCGGGGGATGGAGGCGGACTTGAAGCCGTTGGCAAAGGTGTAGCCCACGGTGACGTCCATGCCGATGAGCTCCGAGAGTTTGGTTTTCGCGTTTTCAAATTCCGTCATCTGAGTGGCGAGAGAGGCGGTGAGCGTCTCCACGGATTTCCGCGCCTTGTCCACATCGCTTTGGGTGGCGCTGCCGGTGCTGAGCCCCGCCTGATTCCGGGAGAGCTGAGTCTTGGCGTCCTCCAGCCGGGCTTGGGTGAAGGCGATGGTCTCCTGTAAGAGGTAGACCTCAAAATACTGCTGGTTGACGGTATGGGTGACCTCGTATTCCAGATCCTCCAGCCCGTGGCGGAGGGTGTCGATCTCCGCCTGGATGGTCAGGGGCTTGATGTTGAGATCGTAGTCCTCCGTCAGGGTGAGCTGCTGGGGGAACTTGAAGCTCAGGAGGGGGGACCAGCGGAAGCTGCGCAGGTTTTTCACCTTGGCCCGGATGCCCTCCACCGCCTCCACATATTTCATCTGCTTGAGGATGATCTGATTTTTCTGCTTGGTGATCTCGCTGCTGGAGCTGAGGGCCATGCGCTGGGCCTGCTCCAGGCGGAACGTGCGCTTTGTCAGATCGGCGTATGTATGGGTGACCAGCAGGGGGGCAAGCAGCGCGGCGCAAAGGGCCAGAGCGGTCAGACGGCGGTGTGTGCTTCCGTGTTTCATAGGCGCTGCCTCCTTTCTGTGTCGGTCTGGGATCAGGCGCTTTCGATGGCGTACATCACAAATTCGGATTCGCCGGCGCCGGTGAAGTAGAAGGTGTAGAAGAGCCCTTCCTCCTGGAAGGTGTAGAGGTAGACCTGGAAGTCCTGGTCGTACTCCGTCACGTTGAATACGTTCTCAAAGGCGGTCTCTATCGTCATCTCCACAGGCGGCAGGTCCTCCGGCTGCTGGGCGGCGAGCTGGTTCCAGGCCACCGCCTCCGGCAGATCCACCCAGGCGGTACCGAAATATATGGGCTCGCCCAGGGCGGCGGTGAGCTGGCGCAGGGTGGAGCAGGTACCGCTCTGAAGGGGGACGCTGTTTCGCAGAACGTAGATCCGGTCCACGGTCCACTCGTTTTCCAACGTGTCGCTGCCGTCCTTTACGGAGTAGACCGCGTTGATCTCCGGCAGGGCGGCGCAGTATTCCGAGCCGGTCTGATACACCTGCGTCTTTCCGCCGTAGAGCTGAGAAACTTCACTGGTGGGCCGGTCCAGGAAGGACTGGTAGACGATGGCGTCATTCAAAAAGCTGCCGTGGAAGATCTGGGAGCCGACGCTGTTATAAAGGGTGCCGGTGCCGCTGCGGAGACCGGAGACATAGTCGCCGCTGTACTCCATTACGCCGCTGGGGCGGTAGCTGCTGCCCACGCCGTTGTACTGATTGTCGGTAAAGCCGCCCACATAGCGGGGGGTACCGTTTTCGTAGTACAGTGTGCCGCTGCCGTTATATTTGCTGTCGGAAAAGTCCCCCTCGTACACGATGGAACCGTCCGGGGCGTACAGCGTGCCCTGGCCGTTGGCGGTGCCGTTGGAGATCTCGCCGGTGTAGGCAAGGTAGCCGCCCTTGCCCAGGATGTTCACCGCTCCGCTGTGGAATTTCAGCGGCAGGGAGCGGTATTTGTAAGTGGGGGTCTCGCTGCCGCCGGTTTGGCGGACAGGCAGCATGGAGGAGATGTAGATAGCGGAGACGATGCCGGACCCCACCACCAGAACGAAGGCCAGCCGCTTGCTGACCAGCCAGCGGAAGATGGGATAGTAGTCCCGTTTGTCCCGGGGGCGGACATCCAGCAGATTGGAGAAGAACTCCCGGACGGCGTTGAGGACTTTGGAACGAAGAAAGGCTGTGGAAGTCCACATACGCAGCTTGAGCCACAGCGGCATGACCTTTGTTTTCACCGTGGTCAGCAGCATATTGAGAAGATTTTTCAAAGACCTCACCTCCCAAAGCGGATATCAGAACAGAGTTTATTCTTTCATGCCGAAGAGACTGTAGTCCGCCTCCGCCCTCTCCTGATGGAAGAGGTATTCGCAGGCGAAGAGATACCAGCGGGCGATGCCATCGCCGGGACAGACCCGCAGAAGGGTGGAAAACAGGTTGCGGGCCAGATAAAAATCGTTGCGGTAGAAGAGGTTGATGGCCTCCTGGAAGCGGGCGTCGTAGCTCTTGCGCAGATCACGCTCCATCTGGGGCAGCGCGTCCAGGATCTCATAGAGCTTGTAGCTGCCCAGCCGGTCGCCGCCGGAGACGAAGCCGATGTACCGGCCGGTAAAGCCGGCGTGGTCCAACTGGGACCAGTAGGCCTCCGTGGCGGCGATCTGGACTCCGGCTTGGTTCAGCTCCGGCAAAAAGGAACTGAGCAGATCCAGCTCGGAGGAGGAGAGATAGGGGAAGAGCCGCTCCTCCCGGCCCACAACGCCGTATAAAAACGACGCCTTGTGCAGCAGTAAACTGGCCTGGGGCGCCAGCGCCATGTCTCCTTCCCGGAGCTTTCCCAGAAAGTCCAGGCCAGCGTGAACGCCGTCCGCCGCGGAATCGGGGAAGAGGGCTTCCATGGAGGAAAGCCGAAGCCCGCTGGAGACCATGCAGCCGTGATTATCCTCCACACTGTCGTGGAACACGCCGAAGCCGTGATTGATAAAGTCCACGAAGGCCGCGTCTTCCAGCGCGTTTCGGGCCTCCGCCCGGTTGCCGATGGAAAAAACGCCTACATTGCCGGTCAGGCGACGGCTGTCACCCAGGCGGATCTCCTCCGCCACAGGGCGCTCCAGCAGCTCAGCCATTTTTTCAGGGACAAAGCGCTGGTAGGAGCGAATGGTCCCGGCGGATTCATATTCCATAACGGAGAGATTCATGCACAGCATTTGCAGCGCGTGATCCATGCGGGAGAGCTCGTCCCGGCCCTCGAGAGGTTCCCGGGGGGTGGTGTCGCCGTCCGCCATGCGGTCCATCTGGGCGACCAGAACGGCGGCGGGGGCGGTGAGACGGCCCGTGATCCACCACAGCAGCGCCACGGCGCAGACCCAGACGGCGGCCATGGCCGCCCCGGCGGGTCGGGCGATCTGCCACATACGGACCAGATCGTCCCGGGTGGTCCAGAGGATCAGGCCCTCCGCCGCCAGCAGCGCCAGCAGCAGCGCCGCGGCGGCGATAGCGGTGAGGCGTCCTGCCAGCCGTGCCATGCGGGAACAGAGCAGAGTCGTTCCCAGAAGGATCACGGCTGCCGCCGCCCACAGGGCCAGGGCGGAGAGCAGCAGCGTCCGCTTGCAGAGAAGGCGGCCATACCCGGTGGAAGGAAGGGTCAGCTCGGCCTTCTCCCCGGCCTGAACGTAAGTAGAATCTCCCGTGGGGGTGAGAATACAGTGATCATCGTAAGCGGTGACAGCACGGATGACCGACCCGTCATACTCGGCGGTAACAGCGTCCCGCAGCCACCAGGCAGGGATCAGCAGCTCCAGACTGGTGTCCTCCGCCTCGGTCCAGCGATAGATAAAGATGGCGCCGTTCTCGCCAATGGCGGTGATCCAGCAGTCGTTATTTTTGACCTGAAGGCCGGTGATGGTGCCCGGTTCCTCCAGCGCGCCGTGGTGCAGCAGGGAGGCTTGTTCGTTTTCAAGGCGGACCAATTCCCATTCGCCGCCATCAAACTCCCGCAGAAAAACAGCGGTGTCGCCGTTCGCCGTGATCTGTGTGAGACGGCTCTCCCGGCCGTCCCGCAGGCGGCTCTCCTCGTAAAGGGCGGAGATCTGCCCATCCCGCAACGTGTAGATCCGGGAGGTAAAGAGCCGGTTTTCCGCTGCCAGCACCGCGCCGTCTGCCATCTGAGCGGGGCCTATTTCCGCCTTTTCAGACGGAAGCCCCCAGGGCAGGATCCAGGCACCCGCCAGCGTCAGCGCCAGCAAAAGTGCCGCCAGCACGGTCATCCGTTTCATAAGGCTCCTCCAAGGTGAAGATTTTCCGTCCCGATCACGTCAAAAGTGTGGCGGAACAGCCGCAGAAGCGGTATATCGCCGAAGATCGTCTGCGAGATGAGGACCACCAACGCGGTGAGCACCAGCAGCACGCAGAGGACCAGCAGTACACGGAAAAGGCGGTCTCTGCTGGATTGCCAGAGGATCTTGCCCCCGTCCCGCAGGGACATCTTCTCCGGCGGCAGCGCCGTGAGCCGGATGTCCTGATAGAGCTCCGGGAAGCAGGTGTAGACATGGTTCAGCGTTTTTCGCCGCAGCAGGCGCAGACTCTTGAGGCTTTTGCCCCTGCCCCGCCGGTTGGCGGCGGGCCGCTCCAGCAGTTCCAGCAGCAGCCGGGCGCAGCTGTAAACGCAGTCACGCTCCGTCCGCTCCACTTTCAGTTCCGCCAGATCCAGGATCATGGTCAGGTACACGGTGTTGTCCTTGGAGAGCTGCACACAGTTCTGCTCCAGCGCCAGGTACAAAAGAGGCCAGGGCAGCGCGTTGGACAGGCACTCCATCACCAGGTTGATGGCCACCAGCTCCTTGTCCTTGGGGGTGATCATCTGCCCGTCGGCAAAGAGGAGGAGCTTGCGCTCTTCCCGATAGGGGAAGAGGAGCAGCGTGGTTTCATTCTGAGCAAAGCACAGCAGGCAGGGATTCTCGCCGGCCCGGTGATTTTCCTCGATCACGGCCATCATGTTCCGGGCGCAGTCCCGGTCGTGGATCACCAGGAGGGTATATAGAGTCCCGGAGGCGGACAGCCGGTCCCGGCAGATCTCCACATCGTTGACGCTGCCGTGGAACACACTGGAGATGGTCTCCAGCTCCATGCCCCGCGCGTAGTAGATCATATCCGCCCTCCTTTCCCGGTTGGTTGTTTATGGTTGTTTATTGCTGCGCGTCCTCATTTCCGGTCGCCAGCTTCTTTTTCACCACCGCGTAAGCGTAAGTGGAGATCAGGGGCTGATCCGCGCAGGAAATGCGGATCTCGTAAACGCCCTCCCGGCCCGGCGCGGTGTAGATGCCGTCGGATGTGATCTCGCCGGAGTCCTTCTCCGCCAGCTCATAGCTGAGGGTGCAGGGCTCCATATTGTTGAAGCGCACATTGAAGAAGTGGCTCTCCCGGGTGCCCAGCACCACGGTGGGCTGCATGGCGGCAATGCTCTTGCCGGAGAGCTTCTGGGTCTTGTTCTCCTCACCACCGGGGAGCAGCACGGCCACCCACCGCAGGGGAAGCACCACCTGGGTGCTGTCTCTCATCAGCTTAGCGGCCACCATGAAGCTGCCCCGGTCATTCATCACCTTCACGGCAGTCTCAGCAGGGACCGCCGGGATCTGCTCATGGGAGAAGAGAGAGGCGTTTCCGTAGATCGTGCTGCGGGCGGCAGTCTGCAGCTTGGGGTCATCCGCCAGGTACTCGGCGCCCACGGAGACGTACACCGTGCCGGGGCCGAGACCGTGGATGATCTCATCGGAGTAGGCCACCTGCCCCCGGCGCATATTGGCGCCCAGAGGGATCTCGCACACGCCGGTGGCATAGATGGGGGAGCGGACGCTTGTCGCCGGGGACGCGGCCTGGCTGGCCTCTGCCGGAGCCGGCGCCGCCGTCTGGGGCCGGAACCACTCCGCCAGCTCCTGGCGCAGGGCGCTGTCCGCCGCGGCGCGGATGTAGCGGCGGATGCCTGCTGTGCGGACATCTTCAATGAGATAGGCGCTGCGGGTCCGCTGAAGGGTGATCTCCGCCAGGGGGACAAAGTCCCGGCCGCCGGAGAGACCCCGCAGTTCCAGACTCGCGGAGGCCACTGCCTGGTCCACGATCTGGCCCGCGGTCAGATCCGCCACGGCCACCCGCAGGGAGAAATTCTCGGCTGCCGTCCGGTCATTGCCGTTGGCGGTGACGTGGATGCTCTGGCTATCCGCCAGAAGCACGGATTCCGCCGTGGGAACGGCCTGGGCGGTGAGGTAGCGGTGCATGGTGACCTCGCCATCCGGGCAGATGTCCCGCCACTCCAGCTTCAGCTCATGGTCACCGGTCTCCGAGGTGAAGGCCGGCGTCTGGATGGCGGCGCACAGGGTGATGGGGCCGGCGGCCTCATTCAAACGGCGCACCGTGACGTCCAGTCGTGCTGTGCCGCCGCAGGGCGTCTGGGCGGGCATGGCGCAGATGATCTCATAGTCATCATCCCGGTACAGCGCCGCCGTGCTCAAAAACTCCGGCTCCGGGGGAAGATACTCCGGGGCGGCGGCACTGTCCTGCAAAAAGAGCTGCCAGCCCTCCCGGATGCGGTTGCACTCATAGCTCTCGCCGCTCTCCTGTCCCTGTACGGTGTAGACCGGGTGGACATTTTCTTCCTGATAGCGCAGGCACAGAAGTACGCGGTCGCTTTCCAGACCCTCAAACCCCTCCACGGCGGAGAGCTTGCGCACAGCGGGGTTTTCCATCACGATCTCCCGGCCACGGCCGTCCACCGCCACGCCGGAGTCCACCATGATGGAAAGATCGTCCAGACTGTATACGCTCAGACCGCAGACGATGCCGCTGCCGAACATCATCTCATTCAAAAAGCAGCGCTTGTGGTTGATATAGGCCTGCTCAGCCTGGAAGTCCGCGGAAGTCAGCAGTTTTCCAACATAATATCGGTTGCGCTCAAAGGGCAGTTGGTTATTTTCCATAAAAAGCACCATCCTCACTTCGTTCTCGGCTCTCGATCTGTATAAGGGTCCGGCAGTATATCTTTTCCATTTCATTATAGCAGTTTTTGGATTTTTGTGTCTAAAGGTTTCTTAAAATATATCCTGGTGTCGGCGGCTCTGCCCGCCGCGGCGGTTAAAGTATATGCCGGCATCAAGGGCGCAAGCACCCCAGAAGGAGCATGAAACAGCAAACGGACACAAAACCGAAAACACGCAAAGGCGCTGACATAAGAAAACAAGCAAAAACCCATTCATATCACAGAGAGAAACGCCCGGACAATGCTCTGGGCGTCCCATTGTGTGGTGGAAATGTTCACATTTTTGCGGTATAATTATTAAAAATCTTTGTTTTTTATCTATTGCAACCGTTAGTTGCCGAATAGTTGGTAGAAAGAGAGTGCTGTTTCCATTACTATATAAGCGGAGGTGATGAAAATGTCGTTGGGAGAAAGAATGAAAGAACAGCGAAAAGCCTGTGGTATGTCACAAGAGAAAGTCGCTGAACTTGTTGGGGTAAGCCGACAAGCTGTGACAAAATGGGAAACGGAACAATCTGCACCGAGTACAGAAAATCTTTTTAAGTTGGCAGAAATATTTGGAACAACAGTAGATATTTTATTGGCGTCCGAAGAACAGGAAAAGAACTCACCAGCAGAACAAATTTACTATCTTTACAAAATGGAAGAAACAAAGAAAGCTGATGACCTGCGAGCTAAACGAAAAAGAAATCTGTTGATGGCACTTGCCGTTTTGAGTGGATATATTGTAATATATTTACTCGGCAGAATTTTTGGAACTACTTCTGAACAGACAAGTGTGATGGGATGGCTGTTCGGTACAGACCCGAAGCAGCTTCGTTATCTTTACGGATGGCTGCTTGATCAAAATCTGTTTTTGTTTGCTATGATCGTCTCCGTTATTCCTGCATTGTTTGGAAAATACAGATTTTCTTTTGCAACCCTTTCAATGTTTGGGATTGGTTTGCTGGTCGGTGAATTGTTTGGAGGAAATCCGGCAGGAGCCGCATATGGGCAAAGTCATTACGGTTGGGCTATTTGGGGCGGTATCTTTATCCTATCTCTCATCATGGGAGTTATTTTGGAAAAGCTATCAAAACAACCCCTTACACTGAGATCAAAAAGAGTATGGATATGGTGCGCTGTATCGCTTATAGGCATAATTGCTGTTGTGCTGCTGGTCCGGGGCAGTATTCCGCAAGTATATGGCAGGTAAAAAGAACACCAAAACTGCGCGGCGGTTTTCGGTGAGAGAGATCCCGGCGGGGATCATAATAAACGAAGAGAGAAAAAGAAAATCAAGCGTGTTGATGGTTTCATCAACACGCTTGATCTATTTCCACTGATTGCGATTCGATTTTGAGAAGCTCCGGGTGATCTTGTAAAGCGGATGGCGTTGCCTGTACGCAAAAGAATTGCCGCCCGGATGGGCGGCAATTCGGATGGTTCGCAAGGGATATACTTAACGCTTGGAGAACTGGGGAGCACGGCGGGCGGCCTTCAAGCCGTACTTCTTGCGCTCCTTCATACGAGGATCGCGGGTCAGGAAACCGGCCTTCTTCAGGATGGGGCGGTTATCCTCGCTGGCCAGCAGCAGAGCACGGGCCACACCGTGACGCAGAGCGCCGGCCTGACCGGACACGCCGCCGCCGGTAACGGTGGCCACGATGTCCATCTTGCCGG
>CAZFJB010000009.1:0-14899 GCA_964519775.1 uncultured Oscillibacter sp. | reverse complement strand
ATAAATTCCAGGAATTTCTTCCTCCCCACCGCATAGTAGAACCGCTTTGGATTCAAGTACTTGAACAATTCAGATCACCCTTTATACATTTTTCGCCTGCTGCCTCCCGGTAGGCGTTCCCGCCCGGAAAAGCAGCTTATCTTCTTTCATTTCACATCCGAGACCGCCCCACGGCGCTCACGCGGGCGTTTCGTCCCGCAGTCTGCGGACCATAGTGGGCTGACGGCTGGTGATATTGAAAACGCCCGCGTTCAAAAAGCGGCGGGCCGCCGCCTCATCATTCACCGTCCACACGGAAAGCGCGATCCCTTTTTCACGGAAAAACGACAGCCGCTCCTCATCGCAGAACCCATAATACAGGTTCGCGGCCACCGCGCCGTATCGCAGATAGACCTCGGCGGCCTCCCGGATCTGCGCGGCGGTGAAGGGGATCTCCGCCAGGCTTTGCTCATAAAACTCCGGCATGGCGCTTTCGATATTCCAAAGCGTGCGTTTTCGGATCTCCGGCTCCTCCATGGCCTCCCGGGAGACATAGCCGGAAAAGAGCAGCCGGGACTCCATTTCAAAGGAGCGGGCCAGCTCCAGGACCTCATATTCAATGCCCGGGTGCTTGAGATCACAGTTGACTTTTATACCGCTTTCCCTGACAAGGGAGAACACCTCTCCCAGATCGGGACACGGCGCGTCAGAAGGATCGTGGCTGATGTAAAAGCCGCCTGGCCGTGGATGAACATCGATCTCGAGAGCGTCCGCGCCGCAGCAAAGCGCGTGCCGGACATATTCCAGAGAGTTGTCCGGGTATCCCTCACAGCCGGAATGAGCTGTTATCATCGTTCGCACGTTGGAACCTCCCTCACGGAGCCGCGCTGACACGGCTGACCAGTATTTGGGCGAAAAAGAAACCGGCACAACAAAAGTTCCCCGCTTCCGCAAGCGAAGAATCTCATGCTGCCCAGTTCTCAACGTCTCTTAAGCAACCATTTGACTCGAACATAGTTTAACATTATTTTCAAACACTTACAAGTCAATTTTTGGTGATTGCAAAGAGTTCGTGCGAACTGCATGATAAGTTCAAATCGATTTTGGGAGTTTTGCACAGACTCTCTGCCCCCCCTTTTTTTGGTCAGGATGTTGATGTACCTATTGAAACAGGGAGAAACTTTCAAAGATTCGATGAAATAAGAGACCCGGATCGCTCCCCGGCGGAAAAATAGGCGCGCTTCTGTGGGGGGAAGCAATAAAAAGGCATAGCCATCCCGCCCAAAATCTGTTATACTATGCGGGAAGTGATAAGAGGGGGGGATCGTGATGAAGGATCGGCAGACTGTTTTTCAGGAGCTGCTGCAGGACGCGCCGGTGATCGCGGCCGTTAAAAATGAAGAGGGCCTTGCCAACGCCCTGCGGTCTGAGTGCGCCGTTATCTTTATTTTATATGGAACGATTCTGGACATCGCGGAAGTGGTGGAGCGGATCAAGGCGGCGGGCAAGCTGGCGTTTATCCACGCGGATATGGTAGAGGGGCTGAGCAACCGGGAGATCTCGGTGGACTATCTGAAAAAATATACCCGGGCGGACGGCCTGATCTCCACCCGCCCGAACATGATCCGCCGCGCGAAGGATCTGGGACTCATCACCATCCAGCGCTTTTTCCTGCTGGATTCCCTGGCTTTTGAGAATGTGGAGCGGCAGAGCTGCAACGCGGATCTGATCGATATCCTGCCCGGTGCCATGCCCAGCGTGATCCAGCGGCTCTCCACCCGGATGAAGCAGCCCATGATCGCCAGCGGCCTGCTGGTGGACAAGCGGGATGTCTGCGCGGCGCTGTCCGCCGGGGCCATTGCGGTATCGACCACCTGCGAAGCGCTTTGGGACGCATAGGATAGAAAAAATGCTTGCATTTTGTTCACGACTATGATAGAGTCCAGTTAGAAGCTAAAATTACATATTCTGCTTGAGAAATTGAGTCAAAGCAACGGTGTCCGCTGGAAGGCGGTCTGGTTTGCTTTGACTTTTTTTATTGGCAGGGAAAGGTGTGTATTGATGTTTGATGTAACGATCATCGGCTGCGGCGTTGTTGGCGCGTCGCTGGCCTACAAGCTCTCAGCGTATGATCTGCGGGTCCTGGTCCTGGAGCGGGAGAATGATGTGGCCATGGGGACGACCAAGGCCAACAGCGCCATCGTTCATGCCGGATATGACCCGGAGCCGGGAACGCTGATGGCCCGGCTCAACGTGGCCGGCTCCAAACAGATGGAGGCGCTCTGCCGGGAGCTGGACGTGGAGTACCGCAGAAACGGCTCCCTGGTGCTGGCGCTCACCGAGGCGGAGATCGCCACACTGAAGCGGCTCTATGAGCAGGGCGTGGAAAATGGCGTGGAGGGAATGTCTCTGCTCTCCGGGGAGGAGGCGAGGGCCATGGAACCGGCGCTTTCCGACCAGGTCCGCGGCGCGCTACTGGCGCCCTCCGCCGCCATTGTGGACCCCTGGGGCCTCTGCATCGCGGAGGCGGAGGTTGCCGCGCGCAACGGTGTGGAGCTGAAGCTCAACAGCGAGGTGATCGGTGTGGAGACGCTGGAGGACCACTTTGTGGTCCACACGGCCGCAGGAGACTATGAGACCCGCTTCCTTGTCAACTGTGCCGGTGTCCACGGGCATGAGATCAGCGCCATGACCGGCCCCGTGGAGTGGGAGCCCCGGCATTCCCGGGGCGAGTATTACCTGCTGGATAAGTCCAGCGGCAGCCTGGTGGACCATGTGATCTTCCAGTGCCCCAATGCCGATGGCAAGGGCGTTTTGGTGGCCCCCACGGTCCACGGCAACCTGATCGTCGGCCCCGACGCGGAGCCGGTGGCGGACGGCGATGACCGTGCCACCACCCAGTCCGGCTTGGACAGGGTGGCCGCCGACAGCCGGAGGAGCGTGCCCTCTGTGGATCTGCGCCAGTCCATTCGGAATTTCTCCGGCGTCCGGGCAGCGACCAGTGAGGAGGATTTCATTATCCGCCCCGCTGCCAACGCTCCCCGGCTTTTGCATGTGGCGGGGATCAAGTCCCCCGGCCTCTCCGCCGCGCCTGCCATCGCGGATTACGCCATGGAGCAGCTGCGGACCATGGGCCTGACAGCGGCGAAAAAGGCGGATTGGAACGGGCAGCGCAGACAGATCCGCTTCCGCAAGCTCTCCGCCGGAGAAAAAGCGGCCCTTATTGAGAAAGATCCCCTTTATGGCCGGGTCATCTGCCGGTGTGAGACCATCACGGAGGGCGAGATCGTGGCCGCGATCCACTCTCCAATCCCCCCCTGTTCTGTGGACGGGATCAAGCGCCGTACCGGCGCCGGGATGGGCCGCTGCCAGGGCGGCTTCTGCGGCCCCCGTGTGCTGAGTATTCTGGCCCGGGAGCTGGGGAAGGACCCCATGGAGATCGTACAGGATGGCAGCGCCACCCAGCTTTTGCTGGAGGAAACGAAGGGAGGCTCTGAGAAATGAAATACGATCTTGTGATCATCGGCGGCGGCCCCGCCGGACTTTCCGCGGCCAACGCCGCGTGGGAAGCGGGATGCCGGTCCATCTGCATCGTGGAGCGGGACCGGGAACTGGGCGGCATTTTGAATCAGTGCATTCATAACGGCTTTGGCCTGCATTACTTCAAAGAAGAACTCACCGGCCCGGAATACGCGGGGCGGTTCATCGAAAAGCTGCGGGGAACCGGCGTGGATGTGCGCCTGGAGGCCATGGCACTGGAGGTCACTCCGGAAAAGCAGGTGCACATTGTCTCCCCCAGCCATGGGTATGAGGTCCTGGAGGCAAAGGCGGTCATTCTGACCATGGGCTGCCGGGAACGGACCCGGGGCGCCATCGCCATTCCCGGGACCCGGCCTGCCGGTGTGTTCACCGCCGGTACCGCGCAGCGGTATCTGAATATGGAGGGCTATCTGGTGGGCCGCCGGGTGGTGATCCTCGGCTCCGGCGACATCGGATTGATCATGGCCCGCCGCATGAGTCTGGAGGGGGCGAAAGTCCTGGCCTGCGTGGAAGTCATGCCCTATTCCGGCGGCCTGACCCGCAACATCGTCCAGTGCCTTCAGGATTTCGACATTCCCCTGTATCTCTCCCACACCATCAGCGACATTCAGGGCCGTGACCGTGTGGAGCGGGTCGTGGTCTCTGAGGTGGGGCCGGACCGCCGTCCCATTCCCGGAACGGAAATGGTCTTTGACTGCGATACGGTGCTGCTGTCTGTGGGCCTGATCCCGGAAAATGAGCTGACCCGGGGCGCGGGCATCGAAATGGACCCCCGCACCAACGGCCCGATGGTTTACGAAAATATGGAGACCTCCATTCCCGGCGTGTTTGCCTGCGGAAACGTGCTCCATGTACACGATCTGGTGGATTTCGTGACGGCGGAGTCGGCCCGGGCCGGTCAGGCGGCGGCCGCGCTGTGCGCGGGGAATGTGCCGGCCGGTGACCGGGTCCTGGAACTGAAAAACGGCTCCGTGGTGGGCTATACTGTGCCGCAGCGCATCCACATGGACGCGGAATTTGCCGCGGTCGATGTCTTTTTCCGGGTCCGTGCTGTCTGCGGAAAGAGCCATATTGTCGTGACGGATGAGACGGGCGCGCGGATCGCGGCGTTTTCCCGGGAGCGGCTGGCCCCCGGCGAGATGGAGCAGATCAAACTGCCCCGCAAGCTGCTGGAGACCGCCCGCGGCAGTCTCACCGTTTCTGTAGAGGAGGATGCCCAATGACGGAACTGATCTGCATTACCTG
Organism: uncultured Oscillibacter sp.; assembly: GCA_964519775.1. Lineage (GTDB taxonomy): Bacteria > Bacillota > Clostridia > Oscillospirales > Oscillospiraceae > Oscillibacter. The sequence continues at coordinate 10,135 of CAZFJB010000009.1, read as the reverse complement.
CCCGAAGGGCTGCCACCTGAAGGTGGATGAGGCCAATGACTATGCCGTGACCGGCAACGCCTGCCCCCGTGGGGCGGAATATGGCCGGAATGAACTGCTGCACCCGGTCCGCACAGTGACCTCCACCGTGCGCATCGAGGGGGCGGATCTGCCCCGCCTGCCGGTCAAAACAGACCGGCCCCTGCCGAAGGAGAAAATGCGGGCGTGCATGGCGCTGCTGAATACCATCACGGCGCGTTCGCCTGTCCGGGTGGGTGAGGTATTGGCGGCGGACATTCTGGACACGGATGTCAATATCGTTGCCACCAAGTCCATGTGACAGGTAAAAATAGACAAGAAACATGGACTTCTTTTGTGAGATTTGTGGAAATTTGAACTTGCGATTTTTCTGAAAAACGGTAGAATACAACACAGTTAAACGATTACTAAAGGAGATAACTGTGATGATTCTGCGTATGATTTTTGGAAAGCACCGTGACCGCACGGATGAGCGCTGGTTTGCTATGATGCAGGAGGCAATGCTCTTCCACCCGGTGCAGTAAATAAATGGACGAAGTCAAAAGCGAGGCTGTATAAACAGCCTCGCTTTGATCATTATAATGAAATTTTTGCAATGGGAAGGGTGTGCGGCTGCGTCTGCCGGAGCAAACGCTCCGGCGGGCTTTTCAGAAAGCTCAATCGCAGAGCTCGTGGGCCACACGGCAGAGAAGATCGGGGTAATTGGAAATGATGGAGTCCACGCCCCGCTGGATCATGTCCCGCATATTCTCCTCATCGTTGACGGTCCAGGTATTCACGCCCATGCCCCGGCCGTGGTAGAGCTCCATCAGCTCCGGCTGGTATTGCAGGAGCATATACCGGGGGTGCATATTGTCGGCGTTGGACCGCTCAATGTATTTGTCAATATCCAGGAAGGGCTTATCATAGAGCAGACCGGTCTTGATGTCCGGGCACAGCGTCTTGAAGCGCTGCATGGAGATGTGATTGAAGGAGGAGACGAACACCTCCTGCTGCATCTGCCGCTGGCAGATCTCGTCGATGACCCGCTGCTCCAGATCCTCGTAAAACACCTCGTAGTTTTTCAGCTCCATGTTCAGCAGCATATGGGTCTCCTTGCAGAAATCCAGCAGCTCGCCGAAGGTCCAGATGTGTTCGCCCGCGAATTCAGGAGACTTCCAGGCACCGATGTCCAGGGAGCGCAGTTCCTCATAGGTGTGGTCCTTGATGTAGCCGCTTCCGTTGGAGGTGCGTTCCAGCACGGCGTCATGGAAGATCACCAGCTTGCCGTCCTTGGTGATGTGTACGTCGCTTTCGAAGCCGTTGGCCTCGGTCTGCTCCACGGCCATCCGAAACGCCAGAGGGCTGTTTTCAGGATACTTGCCGGAAAAGCCACGGTGTGCCAGCAGGATAGGTTTTTTCATCACTGATCGCCTCTTTCTTCAAAATAAAAAAGCACATGACAAGGCCGTCCCGTCATGTGCTTACTCTACGTCTCTGCACACTTTCATTATAGCAGACCCATCACCGCAATGCAACAGAAACTTGCTTTTTGCCAGGGGATATTGTACTATTGTGGCACTTGGCATCACCGGCGGCTGCCCCAAAGGGCCGTGGTGGTTGCCGCTGAATGTGTATGGTATGGGTGCGGGGTAAACGTATGACAGGTGAGAGAATCGAATGGCAGCCGCCGGTGCTGCCGCCGGAGATCCCTCAGGGAGATATGCCGGGAGACCATGTGGCGATCGCCCCCGGCGCTGAGGCCCGGGCGGCACGGCTGTTTCCTTATTTGCTGGAACTGGCAAACGACCCGCTGCGCCGGGGCGAAAGACTGGTGGTCGCCGTCAGCGGTGGGTCCGGCGTGGGGAAAACCAGCATCGCCTCTGTGTTGGCCTACTACTTCCGTGACCTGGGGATCGGGGCCTACACCCTGTCAGGGGACAATTATCCCCGGCGGCTGCCCAAATACAATGACGCGGAGCGCCTCCACCGTTTTCAGGAGGCAGGACTGCGGGCAATGATCCGGGAGGGCTGCTGCTCTGATGAAGCGCGGCGGCAGCTGCGGGAGCTTCAGCGGGCGGGACTGGACGCGGATCTGGAGACGGCGGAGCGGTTTCCGTGGCTACGTGCCTATCTCCGGGGCGGGCTGGCAGCGCTGGAGGCCTATTTGGGGACCTCCGAGGAGATCGAATACGACCTTTTGAATGACGTGCTCCAACGTTTCAGGGCAGGAGCGCCGTATTTGTGGCTCAAGCGCATGGGAAGAGACGATGGGGAGATATGGTTTGAGCGGACAGATCTCCGGGCGGTCCGGGTCCTTCTGCTGGAGTGGACCCACGGCGGCAGCGAGGAACTGCGGGGCGTGGATATTCCCATCTATCTGGACAGCACCCCGGAGGAGACCGCCGCGCTCCGCCGGAACAGAGGGAGAGACGCAGGCACGGACACGCCCTTGGTGGCCCGGGTGCTGGAGATCGAGCAGAGAAAACTCCGCCGGCGGGCGGAAAACGCGCGGATCATTTTGCCCATGGCAGGGGAGATCCGACTGAGGAAAGGAGAGTGAGGGGATGCGCGCGGAGCGGTTCGGCCCGATGCTGAATGTATACCCCGACAGCCTGGGCGGTTCCCTGGGCGGGCTGGCGGAGCTGTTGGCGTCTGAGGAGATGGCGGGGGCCTTTTCCTCCTGTTATCTGCTGCCCAGCGTGTACCACTCGGATCTGGACAGAGGATTTTCTGTCATTGACTATGACCTGAATGAGGCGCTCGCGGGGCCGGAGGATCTGGCCGCGCTGCGGAGCCTGGGCCTGGAATTGAAGCTGGACCTGATCTTGAATCACGCCTCCGTCCAGTCCCCCCAGTTTCAGGATCTGCTGAAGCGGGGAGAGGCATCGGCCTATCGGGATTTTTTCATCGACTGGAACCAATTCTGGGCCGGCCATGGGACCATGACGGCCGAAGGGTACATCCAACCGGAGCAGGCGCTCATTAAGGAGATGTTTTTCCGCAAGCCGGGGCTGCCCATCCTGATGGTCCGCTTCCCGGACGGGCGGGAGGTGCCCTATTGGAACACATTTTACCAGGAGATCCGCTATCCTGAAACGGACGGCGGCTTCTGGGCCGAGCGGCTGGGGCTTGCGGCGCCGGAGGCGGAGCGGCTGGCCGACTGCCTCTCCGCCCAGATCCAATCGGGCGGAACGCCTGATACCTGGGAGCTGCCCGACTTTGCGGCATACCGTCCCGCCATCATACAGACCATGGAGGAGCGGAGGACCTATTTGGGCCAAATGGACCTCAATGTCCGCTCGCCGCTGGTGTGGGACTTTTACCGGGAGACCCTAAAAAAGCTGGCCGGCTACGGCGCGCGGCTCGTGCGGCTGGATGCCTTTGCCTACGCGGAAAAGGCGGTAGGGGCCAGAAATTTCCTGAATGAACCGGCTACCTGGGAGCTGCTGGACCGGCTCAAAGAACTGGCGGACCCCCTTGGTATCCGCCTGCTGCCGGAGATCCACGCCTCCTATGGGGCGGGCACCTATCGAAAAATAGCGGAGCGGGGGTATCTGACCTATGATTTCTTCCTGCCGGGTCTGATCCTGGACGCCATTGAGAACCACCGGGCCCATTATCTGGCGGAGTGGGCGGAGGAGCTGCGCCGTGACCGGATCAAGACCGTCAATATGCTGGGCTGTCACGACGGGATACCGCTGCTGGATCTGGAGGGGCTTTTGAAGCCGGAGGAGATCGACGCTCTGCTCCGGATCCTGCTGGACCGCGGCGGCTATGTGAAAAACCTCCATGGGCAGAAAAATGTCTATTATCAGGTCAACATGACGTACTTCAGCGCTCTGGGCGAGGCGGAGGATAAGCTCCTGCTGGCACGGGCCATCCAGATCTTCATGCCCGGAAGGCCCCAGGTGTGGTATCTGGATCTGTTTGCCGGGAGCAATGACTATGAGGCCGTAAAAAGGGCGGGCGCCGGGGGACATAAGGAGATCAACCGGACCGATCTCTCCCGGGAGGCGGTGGAGGCGGCGCTGGAGCGCCCGGTGGTCCAGCGCCAGATCGCCCTGCTTCGCTTCCGAAACACCTGCGCGGCCTTTGGAGAAGGGGCGGAGCTGCGCGTGTCAGCCAGCGAGCACCGGCTGACGCTTTCCTGGGCCAACGATGGCCACACGGCGACCCTCTCGGCGGACTTGCGCGCCGGCCGCTTCACCATCCACGCGGACGGCGTGCCGGTGATGGAGACCGGCGTCTGACCCAACCGGACTTACATTTCATCGGAAAATACAGGGCGGGGACCGTTTTTACGGTCCCCGCCCTGCGGTTTGTTTTCGTTAATCAATGAGATGGATGCGGCGCAGGTATTCCAGATTGCGCTTGGCCATGGCAAAGGCCTCCTCCGTGGTGGCGTGGGGGCAGTCCTGCTCCACGATACCAACGCCCTTGAAGTCCAGCTTTTCCAGCAGATCCCGATAGGCCTCGTAATCCACAACGCCGTCCTCCAGATCGCACATCATCTCGTTCTGCCGGGGGTCGTCCGGCGCGAGACCCTCCTCCAGCTCGATGCGGCGCATGGCGGGGGAGACGTTTTTAAAGTGCAGATAGGGAATGCTGTCGATGTGCTTTTCCAGGAAATCCAGAGCGGTCCGGTCGCCCCGCTGCCAGCCGCCGTTGGCGGCGGCGTAATGGCCGTTGTCGTAGCAGATGGAAAGCCCCATGTCAATGAGCCGCTCCAGCTCCGCCGTGGTTTCAATGAGGGAGTGCCGCTCGGGGTGCATCAGGATCTCCACGTCATAGGTGTCCCGGCAGTAGCGGCCCATCTCCGCGAAAATGCCGTAGGTCCGGGTCTGCTCCTCCGTCAGTTTCTCCTTTTCGCCGGGGCGGAAGGAGGTGCCGTCCATGGTCATGAGATAGTGTACGTCAAAGGCCAGCAGGCGGCGGCACAGCTCGTCCACATTCTGCCGCACGTCCGCGAAGGAGGTCGCCTTCAAAAATTCATAGCAGGCCGTTCCGCCGCAGATGGAAAGTCCCCGGCGTGCCAGCTCATCCCGAAGCTGCTCCACATCGGTGGGAAGATAGCCCACAGGGCCAAGCTCCAGCGTTTTATAGCCTGCCTGAGCCGCCTGATCCAGAAAAACCTCATATGGTGTGCCGGAGGGAGTGCCGTCCGCCCACCATACGCCCCAGGAGCAGGGGGCTGTGCCGATCGTGATTTGAATACTCATAATGCTTGTATCCTTTCCGTTATTCTTTGTAAAAAGACTTTGCCGCCTGCCGCGCGAGAAGCGCGCCGCAGAAGGCGGGAAGACTGATGAGCCGGAACATCCCGTGCAGCCCCAGAGTCGCTGACAGCGTGCCGCAGAGCGCGTTTCCCAGCATGGAGGAGGCCCCCTGTCCCAGGGCCAGGAACCCCAGGTGAGCGGTGGACAGCGTGTCCGCCGGGACGGTCCGCAGCATAAAGTCCACACAGGCCGGTGTGAACAGGGCGAAGGAGAAAGTCTGCAGCATCGCCGCCGCCAGAGGGACCCACAGCCCGTCGGCAAAGCCCAGGACAAGGGCGCGCAGCCCGTAAAACAGCATGGCGCAGGCCATCAGACGGGCCGGATCGGCATGGAGCCGGTTACGGATACGGGTATAGCCGATCATCACCGGCAGTTCACAGACGGCCTGTAAAAACAGGGACATCCCCACATGAAGCTCCGTGCCGCCCAGGGACAAGATCAGAACAGAATTAAAGCTGTCCACCGCGCAGGCGGAGATCGTGCACAGGAAATAGGCCGCCAGCATGGTGCGATAGCGCCGGTTCCCGGCCAGTGCTTTCCCGTTTTCCCGAAGCGTGTCCATCGGGCGGGCCGCTTTGCGGGGAGACGGTTCCGGGTCGGGGATCCGGCAGACTACCAGGACCAGCAGGGCGAACAGGACCCATAAGATGACGGGGCCGGGGCGGAAACCCCACCGGGCCACCAGAGCGCCAAAGCCCAGGGCACCGAAAGCGTAGGAGAGGGAGCCGCCGGCACGGGTCCCGCCGTAATCCAGCTCCGCGCCGCCGCTGATGAGCCGCATGGCCCATGTGTCGGCAAAGTTCATCATGCACACGGTGGTGACATACAGCCCCATCACCGCCGTGACCGTGACGGCGAACGACCGCCCGCCGCCCAGGACCAGCACGCTGTAGCAGATGATCCCCACGGCGGAGGCCACCAGCGTGACACGCCGCGCGCAGGCGAAGCGGTCATTCAGGTATCCCCACACCGGGCGGGCCAGCATGGCCGCCAGAGCGGCCAGAGTCATCACCCGCCCAATGCCCAGAGAGGAGTACCCCAGGGATACTAAGATGGGGGAGATATAGGCCACAGCGATACATTCGATCAGGACCAGCAGGCCCTGGAGCAGCAGAAAAGACAGATTCAGGGAGTGCTTTTTCATAACAAGGCTTCCTATTCCGCCCGGAAAACGACGGTTTACGCCTTGATCTTCAGACAGATCTCACGGAACAGCTTCAGATCCGCCATAGCGTCGGCAAAGTCGCTCTTGGGCTGAACGCCCTGTTCAATGCAGTCGTGATAGTACTGGACCTCGCTGACAAAGGGATCACGATAGTCAGGGCCGTAGAGTGTGGTTTTGGTGTCGTTCTTTGTGGATTCAACGACCTCAAAGGTCTGGGGCTGATAGCGCAGATACGGCGTCTCATATTTCACCTTCATGCGCCGGTCATGCTGATAGATCTCAATGGCGGCGTCAAACTGGACCACGTCCTGATCGTTGAGGATCTCGTATACCGCCAGGAAATCCTCATACCGGAACACGATGATGACGTGCTCGCCCTGCACGGAAACGGATTCGATCTCCACCGGCAGGCCCACCAGTTCCCGCACGGCAGCCAGCGTATGGCAGCCGAGACCTGTGAGCATGGTGTAGGTGATCCGCTGCTGCTGTGTGCAGCCCTCGCCCAGCGCCCGGCCGACCTGCTCATAGCGCAGGCGCCCGCTCTCCTCAATGGCCTCAGCCGGAATGTCGCGGGCGATGTAGGGGGAGTGGGTCTGATCGATGAAGAAGTCGCCCTCCCGGATGATGTCCCGGAAGCGCATATACTCGATTTTCCGCCCATCCGCCTCCAGCAGCTCCTTGCATTTCAGGAAGCCGGTGCCGTAGCGGCGCATATAGCCCACCATGCAGATCTGGCCGGGATGCGCCTTTTCGGCGGCAATGAGCTTTTCCAGATCCTCCATGCACAGTGTTACGGGCTTTTCCACAAAGACGTGCTTGCCCGCCTCAATGGCGGCCAGCGCGTAGGCGGCGTGGTACTGGTCGGGCGAGCAGACGAATACCGCGTCCACCTCCGGAGCCTTGACCAGCTCATAGGGGTCCGCGTAGGCCTTTGCGTTGTATTTATTTGCGATGTAGGCAAGCTGTGTGGGGGAAACATCAGAAACAGCCGTGATCCGATACTGCTCGTGCAGACCGCTGAGGATGGGCAGATGCATGAGCTGAGAAACCGTTCCGACTCCGATAACGCCAACATTTACGATCATATGAATAGACTTCCTTCCTGTAGCCTCTCCGTCAGGAGAGAGATTACTTCTCATTATATGGACGGAAGGGAAAAAATCAATGAGACGTTCACAAAAAAATATACAATCTTTTACGGCGATAATTGTCTAAGAGAACAGTAGCATCCTCACAAAAAAAGGGCGCGGGGATATGCCCCCGCGCCCTTCCTCTTATTTTCCGGTTTCCAACAGCTTGTTCCACGCACACCAGACGTGCAGCGCCGCGCCCAGGGGGAGGATGTCCTCGTTGAAAACCACCGCCTCGTTGTGCATGGGCTTTCCGTAGCGGGGGTCCTCCGCCTCCGCCCCGGCCCCCAGAAAGAGATAGGCGCAGGGCAGCTCGTAGGAGAAGGCGGCAAAATCCTCGGACCCCATGCCGCCCTGATCCAGACGATAGATATGCTGCGGCCCCAGCAGCTCCTCCGCCCAGCCGGAGACCTGCTCCATCAGGGCTGGCTCGTTCACCAGCGGCGGCGCGGAGGCCAGCTCCTCTACCCGGGCGCTGCCCCGGAAGGCCGCCGCCGTGTGTTCCGCCAGATCGGCGATCCGCTCCATGATGTGGGCGGTCACCTCCCGGTCAAAGGTGCGGATGGTCCCCTCCAGAATGGTTTCCTCCGGGATGATGTTGGGGGCCTCGCCGCCGTGGAAGCGGCCCACCGTCACCACCGCCGGGGTCTGGGCGGCAGTCTCCCGGGCCACCAGCTCCTGTAAGGCGAAATAGATGTGGGCGGCGATGTTGATGGGGTCCACACCGGTCTCCGGCATGGCGCCGTGGCACCCGGTGCCCCGGACCGTGATCCGAAACAGTGTGCAGCCCGCCATAAAGGTCCCCCGGCCGCACAGCGCCGTGCCGGAGGGAAGGCCGGAGGCCACATGGAGGGCAAAGGCCGCCTCCGGCCGGGGCGCCCGTTCCAAAACTCCGGCGGCCAGCATGGCCTTGGCACCGGTGAAGCCCTCCTCATCCGGCTGGAACATCAGCCGCACGGTGCCGGGAAGGTCCGCCTGCCGCTGCCGCAGCAGCGCCGCGGCTCCCAGCAGCATGGCGGCGTGGAGATCGTGGCCGCAGGCGTGCATCGCCCCGTTTTCCGAGCGGAAGGGCAGGTCTGTGGCCTCACGGATCCGCAGGGCGTCCATGTCCGCCCGCAGCAGCACGCACCGGCCGGTTTCCTGGCCGGTGATGTCCACCGCGACGCCGCCTGCCATCTCATAGGGTTCATAGCCCATCTCCGTGAGCCGTTTTTTGACGTAAGCTGCCGTCCGGGGCAGGGAAGGCCCCACCTCCGGGTCACAGTGCAGCGTCCGCCGGTCCGTGACGAGCTGGGGCATTAATTCTCTTGCCCGCTCCAAAAGTTCATGAGGAAGAAGTTCCATCCATCAACACTCCCTTTCCTGATGTTTCATCGCACACAGTGTGTCCCGTTTTGGGCAGGTCATCCCAGTGGGCACCGTTTTGCAATAGGATAATCCCAACGGGCCGGTTTGTCAAAGCGTTTGGCCTGTTATTTTTCAAAACCGGGCGCATATAGATGAGAGGGATGGGGTGATCCCGCCCCGCCTGAAGGGAACGCTGTTTCAAACATCAAAATATGGAGGAGATCAACATGAACAACCATGCCACCCATTACCCCCTGGATGTCTCCATGCCCCAGCACTGCGCCTACGCTGTCCGGGACCTGCCCCAGGCCACCGTGGAACAGCGGGAGCGGGCGCTGAATGCCACCCACTGGAATGAGTTTGCCTTCCCCTCCGGGATGCTGACGGTGGATATGCTCTCTGACTCCGGCACCACCGCCATGACCAACCAGCAGTTGGCGTCCTTATTCCTGGGGGACGAGGCCTATGGCCGTAACACCGGTTACTATGTGCTGCTGGACACCTTCCGGGATATTTTCGAGCGGGGCGGCGAAAAAAACTGGAAAAAGATCATCGATCTGGTGCGCACAGACTGCCGGGATATTGAAAAAATGATGGATGAGGTGTATCTTTGTGAGTATGAGGGTGGCCTTTTCAACGGCGGCGCCGCCCAGATGGAGCGGCCAAACAGCTTTATCATCCAGCAGGGGCGGGCGGCAGAGTCCGTGCTGATGGAGATCGTGAAGAAGATCCTGGCGGAGCGCCATCCCGGAAAGACCTTTACCATTCCCTCCAACGGTCACTTTGACACGACCGAAGGCAACATCAAGCAGATGGGCTCCATTCCCCGGAATCTTTACAACAAGGAACTGCTCTATGAGATCCCCGAGGGCGGCCAATACGCCCAAAATCCCTTCAAGGGCAATATGGACATCGAGAAACTGGAGCAGTTGATCCAGGCCTGCGGACCGGAGAATGTGCCCCTGGTGTTCACCTGCATCACCAACAACCCCATCTGCGGCCAGCCGGTATCCATGGCCAACATCCGGGAGATCAACCGGGTAGCCCACAAGTACGATATCCCCCTGGTGTTCGACGTGGCCCGCTGGGCGGAAAACTGCTACTTCATCAAGATGAACGAGGAGGGCTACGCCGACAAGTCCATTGCCGAGATCGCCACGGAGATGTTCTCCTACTGCGACGCGTTCACCATGTCCGCCAAGAAGGACGGCCACGCC
>CAZFJB010000008.1:0-15271 GCA_964519775.1 uncultured Oscillibacter sp. | reverse complement strand
AACCCGGACTCCGCCAATGACTGGAGAGTACTCCGCGCGCTCCGGCGCTGCGGCTTCAACCGTATCTCTCTGGGGATGCAGTCCGCCTGCGACCAGGAGCTGCGGGCCATCGGCCGGGTCCACACCATGGATCAGGTCCGCGCCGCTGTGGAGGCCGCCCGCAAGGCCAAGATCAACGATCTCTCCCTGGACCTGATCTACGGTCTGCCCCACCAGACCATGGAGCGCTGGCAGGAAAATCTGGCCGCCGCTGTGGCGCTGGAGCCGGATCATCTTAGCTGCTATGGGCTGAAGGTGGAGGAAGGCACCCCCCTTTACGCCTGTCAGGATACCGCGGAGCTGCCGGGGGATGAAGCCCAGGCGGAAATGTATCTCTACACGGTGCGCTACCTCGCCCAGCAGGGCTACGGGCAGTATGAGATCTCCAATTTTGCGAAGCCGGATCGCTGGTCCCGGCACAACATGAAATACTGGACCCTGCAGGAGTACGTCGGCTTCGGCCCCGGTGCCCACAGTGACCTGGGCGGCGTGCGCTACGCCTATGAAAAGGACATGGACGCCTACATTTCCGCCGCCCGGGGCAGCGAGGCCTTCCGCTTTTCCGAAAACACCACCATTCCGCCCCGGGAGCGGGACGCGGAGTGGATCATGCTCCACGCGCGGCTGACCTCCGGCTGGGGGGCCAGGGAATATGAGGACCGGTTCCGCCGCCGCTTTGACCCCATTTTCCTGCCGTTTCTCCAAAAGTGTCAGGCGGCGGGATACGCCGCCTGTGAGGATGGCCGCTGGCATCTGACGCCGGAGGGCTTCCTGGTGTCCAACCAGATCATCGGCGGACTGCTGGACGCCCAGGCCGTGGAAAAGCAGCGCCGGGCGGATGCCGCCGCCCGGGGCGATTTCCGTGTGAATTTCGATTAGCCTTCAAGGGAACGATCAAAAAGGAGCGCTCTATGTACGTCTATTCTCCCACGCAATGGGCCCTGCTGTTTTTCTTCTACTGTTTCTGCGGCTGGGTCTGGGAATCCTGTTATGTATCTGCCAAACAGCGCCGCTGGGTGAACCGGGGCTTTCTCCACGGGCCGATGCTGCCCATCTACGGCTCCGGCGCCATCATCATCCTCTTTGCCACCTTGCCGGTGGCGGATGATCTGCGGCTGGTGTATATCCTGGGCCTGCTGGCCGCCACAGCCCTGGAATATGTGGTGGGCGCCGCTATGGAGGCCTTGTTCAAGGTCCGCTACTGGGACTATTCCCAGCAGCCCTTCAATCTCCACGGCCACATCTGCCTGACCAGCTCCATCGCCTGGGGCTTCTTCTCCATCCTGCTGGTGCGCTTTGTTCACCCGCCCATCGACCGCCTGCTCCACCGGCTGCCGGGGCTGCTGGTCCATCCGCTGGCGGCGGTGATCGCCGTGATCTTTGCCATCGACACGGTGCAGTCCGTCCGGGCCGCCATCGATCTGCGGGACGTTCTGACCCGCCTGACCCAGGAAAATGCCGAGCTGCGGCGGCTGGCTGAAAAGGCAGAAGCCGCCCAGGCCCGCACCGCCGAAGAGCTGGCTGCCTTCCGTGAAAAGACCTCTCTGGATAAGTATCTGCTCCAGGCCTACCTCGCCGATGAGCTGGAAGCCTTCCGGGCCGCCAAAAAGCAACGCAAACAGCGCCGTCGGCGGGCGATGGAAGCCGCCTTCTGCCGCCGGGTGGAGGGCAAGCTGGAGATCCTTGCCACCATCGCCCAGGCCCTGGAAAACGCCCGTGCCTCTCTGGATGACGGCATCGACGATCTGGGCGAGGAGATCCTCTCCCAGCACCGGGAAGAGCTGGAAGCCCTTATCGAAGCCGTTCACCAGAAGGAAGCCCAGGTCCGTGACCGCTCTATCCGGCGCTATGAGACTGCTCTGCGCATCCTCAACGCCAACCCCTCCGCCCGGGCACGGGAGGAGCTGGGAGAGGCCTTCCGCTCCCTGCAGAAGTTCCTGGACCGCTGAGGTCCTTCCGATCGCCCGCAATGTCCCCCAGCCGCTCATCCCCATGGGATGGGCGGCTTTTTATTATGCGCTCCGGCCAAAGAGGCACACTTCCGCCGACAAGCAGCCATGAAAAAAACCGACCTGACGCTTTCGCGTCAGGTCGGTCTGATGTTCAGGGAAACTGACTCCCGGGGAAATTACGCCTCGAAGTACCAGGTCTCCACATCGGCGAACCACTCGTCCTGGATGGGCTGATAGTTCACCAGCTTGGGGTTGACAGCGTAGCCCTGAGACTTGAAGTACAGGATGGGCTGGGGCAGCATCTCGTTGATGTACTCGCACCACGCGCCGTAGTTCTCCTTGGCCTCGTCCATGTTTTTGGAACCGGTGGCAGCTTCCATCAGCGCCACTTCCTTCTCGTCCTTATCAAAGCGGGACATCCACACGTTGCTGCCGCCGTAACCCATGTTGGCACGGTAGGTAGCGCCCATGGTGGAGATGTCGAACTCCTGCGTGGGATCCTTCAGCGTGGCCAAAACGGTGTTGAAGTCCTGGCTGATCAGCTCCAGATCGATGCCCACCATCTTCAGATACTGCTGGAGGATCTGGGCGATCTGGGTGTTCTCGGTGGTATTGGAGAAGGTGTAGGTCAGGTGCAGGGCCTTGCCGTCCTTGTCCAGGATGCCGTCGTTGTTGGTGTCGGTCCAGCCGGCGGCGTTCAGCAGCTCGGTGGCCTTCTCGGTGCTGTAGGCATACTCATTCAGGCCGTCGGGATAGACGCTGAGAGAGGGCTTCATGATGGCGTTGGAAATGCTGCCGTGGCCAGCCAGCATGGCGTCCACGATGACCTGACGGTCGATGGCGTACAGGATGGCCTGACGGACACGCACGTCGGAGAGGACCTCATCAGTGGTGTCGAACACCAGGTAGGTGGCGTTGGCATCGGGGATCTCCGCCACGGGGATAGCGTTGTCGATGTAGGTCTGGACGTTTTCGGGACGCCAGGCGTTCACCTCGCCCATATCCACGGAGCCGGTGGCGATCTCGTTGGGACGGGTCTCAGCGTTGGTCACCTTGAAGATGAAGTTCTTGATGAGGGGCTCGCCCTTGAAGTAGTCAGGGTTGGACACCATCTTCACATACTGATCGGGCACGAACTCCACCAGCTTGTAGGGGCCGGTGCCCACGGGGTTCTGCAGCAGCTCGGTAGCATCGCCCCAAGCGCCCACAGGGGTATCCTCCCAGATGTGCTTGGCAAAGACCGGCTTATCGATGAACTTCACCATGGCATCCAGATAGGGAGCCTTAAAGACGAACTGCACGGTGTACTCGTCCAGGACCTTCACGCCTTCCACATGGTCGGCCTTGCCCTCGTGATAGGCATCGGCGCCCACCAGAGCGGCGCTGAACTCGTCATAACCCTTGCCGAAGTCGGGATGGCAGGTGGTCTCATAGGTGAAGGCGGCGTCCTCAGCGGTGAAGGGCTCGCCATCCTGCCACTTCACGTCCTTGCGGAGGTGGAAGGTGTAGGTGGTGGCGTCATCGCTGACTTCGTAGCTCTCAGCCAGAGAGGGAACATACTCGCCGTTGGCGTCCTTGGTCACCAGACGGTCGAAGGCCAGGAAGATGACCTCACGGTCATAGTTGGAGTACTGCAGGGTGGGGTGGAAGCAGCCGGAAGCGGCGCCGTTGGAGCCGAACACCAGGGTGTCCTTGGCGGACTTGGTGTCGGCGGTGACTTCCACCAGCTTGCTGGTGTAGGGCAGCAGTTCGTTGGCGGCGGGGGTGCTGGTCTCGCTGCCGGAGGTCTGGGAACCGGAGGAGCTGCCGGAGGAACTGCTGGAGGAGTTTCCGCCGCAGCCAGCCAACAGCGTGGCCGTCAGGGCGCAGCTCAGGGCAAGAGCCAGAGCCTTTTTCAACTTGTTGTTCATGTTCTTCCCTCATTTCTTATTTTTTCGTGTATATCTGAGGCCTTGCGGCCTCCGCAAACGCCATAGGGGCGTAAGCAGCGTTGGAGCCCTTTCTCAGTCCGCGAAGAAGCGGTCCGGATTCAGGCACTTGAGGTCCTCGGGGACATAGAGGCCGTCCTTGCGGACCAGCTCGCCGTCCAGCCACACTTCGCCGCCGCCGAATTCAGGACGGTGGTTGAGGATCAGATCCCAGTGGATGACGGAGCGGTTATTGTTGTCCCGGCCGGGGAAGTTGTAGCAGGCACCCAGTGCCATGTGCATACTGCCCCACATCTTCTCGTCAAAGAGGGTGTCGTGGACCGGCTTGTTGACATAGGGGTTGGTGCCCATGGAGAACTCGCCGATGTAACGGCAGCCCTCGTCCAGGGAGATCTCCTTGAGGAAGCGCTCCGTGTCATTGGCCTGGGCATCCACCACCTGACCGTTGCGGAAGGTCAGCTTGATGTCCTTGAAGAGGAAGCCGTTGTGCATAGAGGGGATGTTGAAGGAAATGGTGCCGTTCATGGAGTCCCGCACCGGGGTGGAGGCGATCTCACCATCCGGCAGGTTGTGCTCGCCGGCGGCGATGAGGGCGGTGAAGCCCTTCAGGGACACGGTCAGATCCGTGCCGGGAGCCACGATGCGCACCTGGTCCGCCGCCCGCATCCGCTCTGCCATGGGCAGCATGGCGGCGTCCAGCTTGTCATAGTCCATGCCCATGAGCTGGAAATAGTAATCCGTGAACTCAGAGAGGCTCATGTCCGCGTTCTGGGCCATGCCAACAGTGGGGTAGGTCAGGCTCACCCAGCGCACGTTTTTCTTGGCGGCGCTGATCTGGCTGCGGTAATACTTGGTGTAAAGAGAGAGCTGTTCCTGATCCAGGCTGGAAAATTCAGAGCTGTTCTCCTCCGCGTCGATATTGACATGGCAGTCCATCTGGCTGATAAGGTCCGCGGTGGGCTTTGCCATCATGGAAAGCTGCTCTGCCGTGGCGCCCTGCAGAATGGCACGGCGCAGATCGGTGTGCTCCAGCTCCACAAAGGGGATGATCTTGCTGTCATAGGCCTCCTTCACCAGGGCCTCCACCAGGGCGTCGCCCCGGTCGGTGGCGTGGATCAGGACCTTTTCCCCTTCCTTTGCCTTCAGGCTGTGATGCAGGATCGTTTTTGCCGCTTTTTCAATTCTGGGATCCATTTAAAAAATCACTCCTTTGATGCTTGCACGGTGGGTGCGCAGCCCTCCGCGATCTCCTTCCAGCGGTGGCAGGCCACGCAGTGGGTGCCTTCCGCGCAAGTGAGCTGAGGTTCTTCCTGGCTGCAGCGCTCCACCGCGTAGGGGCAGCGGGTGTGGAACTTACAGCCGGAGGGCATATTGGTGGCGCTGGGGATCTCACCGATCATCGGGATCCGGGGCGGATTGTCCGCGGTGGGATCATCGGGGGGAATGGCGGAGAACAGCGCCTGGGTATAGGGGTGCAGGGGCTTGCTCATGGTCTCCGGCGTGGTGCCGGTCTCCACCAGAGTGCCCAGATAGAGAACGCCGATCTTGTCGCAGAAATACTCCACAGTCTTCAAATCGTGGCTGATGAAGAGGAAGGTCAGGTTCAGCTTTTCCTTCAGCTCGCTCATCAGGTTCAGCACCTGGCTCTGGATGGAAACGTCCAGCGCGGAGAGAGGCTCGTCAGCCACGATGAATCGGGGGCTCAGAGCCAGGGCGCGGGCAATACCGATACGCTGCTTCTGGCCGCCGGAGAACTCGCTGGGATACCGCTTGGCGGTGGAACGCTCCAGGCCGCACAGCTCCAGGAAATCGCCGGCCAGGCGGCTGGCTTCCTCCCCCTGGGCGATCTTGTGCTTCTTGATGCCCTCTTCCACGATGGCGCCCACGGTCATCCGGGGGTCCAGACTGGCGTTGGGGTCCTGGAAGATCAGCTGCATCTCCCGGCGGAAGGGCAGCATCTGGGAGTTAGAGAGGGCAATGCCCTTTTCACTGTCGAACAGGGGCTTGCCGTCATAATAGACCTGGCCGCTGGTGGGCTTGATCAGGTTCAGGATGCAGCGGCCGGTGGTGGACTTGCCGGAACCGGACTCGCCCACCAGGCCGAAGCTCTCACCGGCGTTGATGGAGAAGCTGACGCCGTCCACCGCCTTGACTACCCGGCCATTCTTTTTCGCGAAGGGGCCTTTCCCAAGGGGGAAATGCTTTTTTAAATTGCGTACTTCGATCAAAGCATCAGACATTTTCGTTTACCTCCCAGCAGCGTACCATGTGGCCCGGAGCGATCTCCTTCAGCTCCGGCACCTCCTGCCGGCAGCGCTCGCTGGCCTTGGGGCAGCGGGGCGCGAAGGGGCAGCCCGCGGGCATATTCTCGGCGCTGGGCACCATGCCGGGGATGTTGTAGAGCCGCTCTTTGTTGTTCATGTTGCGGCCCTGCCGGCTGGCCATCAGGCCGAAGGTGTAAGGATGACGGGGATCCTTGAAGAGGGTTTTCACGTCGCAGTGTTCCATCACATAGCCGGCATACAGCACGGCGATCTCGTCACTGATCTCGCCGATGACGCCCAGGTCATGGCTGATGAAGACGATGGAGGTGTTGAGCTTGCGCTGCAAACTCTGGAACAGGTCGATGATCTGTGCCTGGGTGGTCACGTCCAGCGCCGTGGTGGGCTCATCGGCAATGATCAGCTCGGGGTCGCAGGCCAGCGCCATGGCGATCATCACTCTCTGGCGCATACCGCCGCTGAGCTTGAACGGATAGTAATCATACACGCTGGCGGGATCGGGAATGGCCACCATATCCAGCAGCTCCAGCACCTTATCCTTGTTGGCCTGACCCTTGAGGCCCATGTGCTGCTCCAGCACCTCAGCAAGCTGCTGACCGATGGTGAACACCGGATTCAGAGAGGTCATAGGCTCCTGGAACACCATGGCGATGCGCTTGCCACGGATCTTCTGCAGATCCTTGATGGGCATATTCAAAAGCTCTTCGCCGTCAAAGCGGATGCTGCCGCTGACTTCACAGTTGCGCTTGGGCAGAAGGCCCATGGCAGTGAGCATGGTCACGCTCTTGCCGCAGCCGGACTCGCCCACCAGGCCCAGGACCTTGCCCTTGGGCACAGAGAGGTTGATGCCCTTCAAGACCGCGTGGCGCTTTTTCGGCGGGCCGAACTTCACCACCAGGTCTTCGATCTCAAAAAACTTTTTCTCTTCCACGGCTTACATACCCTCCTTGCCCTTGGACTTGGGGTCCAGGATCTCCCCCAGGCCATCGCCCAGGAAGTTGATGGACAGCACCGTCAGCAAAACCAGCAGGCCGGCAGGGATCCACATCCACCAGCAATCGCTGAGGATCTGGGTGTTCTGCGCGGCGCTGAGCATGGTGCCCCAGCTGGACTGGGGACGGGCAATGCCCAGGCCCAGGAAGCTGAGAGAGGCCTCCAGCAAAACGGAGTTGGCCACGCTCAGGGTGGTAAAGACGATGATGGGGCCCATGGCGTTGGGCAGAATGTGGCGGAAGATGATCTCCATCTGGCTCAGGCCCAGTGCCTGGGCCGCCTCCACATATTCCATGTTCTTGAGCTGCAGCACCTTGCTGCGCACGATGCGGCAGACGGAAGGCCAGCCCAGGATACCGATGATGAAGATAACATTGCGGAAACTGGGGCCGGTGATGGCCGCGATGGAAAGGGAGATGACGAAGAAGGGGAAGCACATGATAATGTCGGTAATGCGCATGATGACGCTCTCCACCACGCCGCCGTAAAGGCCGGCGATGGAGCCCAGCAGCACGCCGATGACCAGCTTGAACAAGGTGGCGAAGATGCCCACGCTGATGGACACCCGGCCGCCACAGGCAAGGCGGGTGAGGATATCACGGCCCAGCTCGTCAGTGCCCAGCAGATGCTCCTTGCTGGGGGGCTTGAGCATATTGAACATATCGATGGTCTCCTGATCGTAGCCGGTGACCATGGGGCCGATCACCGCGAAGAGGATCAGCAGGATCAAAACCGTCAGACCCACCACGGAGAACGGATTTTTCAAAAACTTTTTCAGTCCCGCCCGGAAGGGGGAATATACCTGTTCTTTTTCTTTAGCCATTTCTCTCACCTTACCCCTTGTCATTCTGCAGCACACGGGGATCAATGGCCGCGTAGCAGATGTCCGCAATAATATTGGCGCTCAGCGTAAAGGCCGCCAGGATCAGCACGATCCCCATGATCAGCGGGTAATCACGGTGATTCACCGCCTCAAAGTTCAGCCGGCCGACACCGGGCCAGAGGAACACGGTCTCCGTCAGCAGAGAGCCGGAGAGCAGTCCGGGGATCTGGAGACTGAGAACGGTGATGATCTGGCTGAGGGCGTTTTTCAGCGCGTGCTTATAGATGACGATACGCTCCGGCATACCCTTGGCCCGGGCGGTGCGGATGTAGTCCATGTCCTGAATGTCCAGCATGCTGGAGCGGGTGTAGCGCAGCATGGTGGCGGCGTTCATCAATCCCAGCACCACGGTGGGCAGCAGCAAATGCCGCAGCACATCCACCACATGGGCCGTGCCGGTCAGGTTTTCACTTCCCACCGAGACCATGCCGGAAATGGGCAGCCATTGGAGATCCACGCCAAAGACCTTGATGAGGATCATGCCGAAGAAGAAGCTGGGAATGGACAGCGCGGCGAAGGCCAGCACGGAGGACACGTTGTCCACAATGCCCTTCTTGTGCCGGGCGGAGTAAATGCCCACGCTGATGCCCAGCACCGTACTCACCAAAATAGCGGCGCAGGCCAGCAGAGCCGTATTGCCCAAACGGCTGAGGACAACGGTCAGTACCGGTGTCTTGTACCAGATGCTGTAGCCCAGGTCGCCCCGCAGCGTGCGGCCCAGCCACTTGATGTACTGTAAGGGCACCGGATCATAGGCACCCAACTCCCGCATCTTTGCCTCGATCTGCTCCGGCGGAATGTCCGGTGAGAACATACCTGAATACGGGTCGCCCGGCATGAAGTTGACCAGTGCGAACACAATGATCGACACGCCGAACATGATCACGATCGCCTGCAGCAATCGCTTGCCAATATACTTGGCCATGATGTGTTTTCCCCCCTGTTGCGCGGCGGAGTTGTTTTTTTGCTTTCGCCGTGCGAGTCGCATACTATCGAAAGCTGCCGCTTGATCTGAATCACTTTTATCATATCGAATCGTCACGCAAATGCCCAGAGCACTTCACACTTTAAAGCGTGGAATTTACGGAATAAAAACAAACAGGGCCTTCTCGCCCTGCCCATTCTCATATACGTCTCTGGCGGCATTGCGTTTTTGTCTGATATGACAGAAGAATGTTGTTAATTATATCACAACTGTAGTTTTTGTCAACGGTGTTTTCCCGTTTTTACGCCGGTTTCCATCGGCATTGCGGACAGCCAAAAAACGTGCTATAATCACGGTGACACATGATCCCCCCCGATGTTTGCCGCAAAGCTGAAAGGGGGCTGAAAACACGCTGGTCACGCTGCCCGCTGACCGGCCCAACAGGAGGTTTCCCATGACGATCCCGGAACGGTTATCCGCGCTGCGCCGGCAGATGCAGGCGCGGGGCATTTCTCTCTATCTCATCCCCACCTCTGATTTCCACGGTTCGGAATATGTGGGCAGCTACTTTAAATGCCGGGAATATATCTCCGGCTTCACCGGCAGTGCCGGCACCCTTTTGGTGGGGCCGGAGACCGCCGGACTCTGGACGGACGGCCGCTATTTCCTGCAGGCCGCCCAGCAGCTTCAGGGCAGCGGCATTACATTGTTTAAAATGGGTGAGCCAGATGTGCCGGCGCTGACGGACTATCTCGTCAGCCAACTGCCTGAGGGCGGCTGCCTGGGCTTTGACGGCCGCACCCTGGGCACCCGCTTCGTCCAGACGCTGGAGTGCCGTGTCACCGCCAAGGGCGGCCGCCTCTGTCCTGACGTGGATCTGGCCGGCGACGTCTGGCCTGACCGCCCCGCCCTCTCCCACGCCCCCGCCTGGGAGCTGCCCCTCACCCACGCCGGTGAGAGCCGGACAGAAAAGCTGGCCCGCGTGCGCGCCGCTATGGCCCAGACCGGTGCGGACTGCCTGCTGCTGACCGCCCTGGACGAGATCGCCTGGCTTTTGAATATCCGGGGCGACGATGTGGACTGCAACCCGGTGGTCCTGTCCTACGCGCTGGTGTCTGACACCGGCGTGGAGCTGTTCGCCCAGGCGGGATCCTTCTCTCAGGAGCTGCTGGATCTTCTGGTGGCGGACGGCGTGACCCTGCGTCCCTATGACAGCGTGTATGACGCCATCTCCGCCCTGCCGGCGGGCACCGCCCTCTGGCTGGACAGTGCCCGGGCCAACTACGCCCTCTTCCACCGTGTCCCCGCCGGCGTGCGGGTGGTGGACAAAATGAGCCCCGTGCTGGGGATGAAGGGCGTGAAAAACACTGTGGAGGTGGAAAACATCCGGCAGGCCCATTTGAAAGACGGCCTCGCCGTCACCCGCTTCCTGTACTGGCTAAAGAACCACCCCCAGGTGGAGACCCTGACCGAGTTGTCCGCCGCCGCCAAACTGGAGGACTTCCGCCGGGAGCAGCCCCACTATCTGGCCCCCAGCTTCGAGACCATCTCTGCCTACGGTCCCCACGGTGCCATCGTCCACTATTCCGCCACGGAGGAGAGCAATATCCCCCTGGCCGCCAAGAGCTTCCTGCTGGTGGACAGCGGCGGCCATTATCTGGAAGGCACCACGGACATCACCCGCACCATCGCCTTGGGGCCACTGACGGAACAGGAAAAAGCCTTGTATACCGCCGTGCTCCGGGGCAATCTGGCCCTGGGTGCCGCCTGCTTCGCCTACGGCTGCACCGGCCGGAATCTGGACGCTCTGGCCCGCGGCCCCCTGTGGGAGCAGGGCCTGGACTATAACCACGGCACCGGCCACGGCGTGGGCTATCTTCTGAATGTCCACGAAGGCCCCAACAGCATCCGCTTCCGCTCCGGCGACGAGCCCGCTCGGACCGACGCCGTGCTGGAAGCCGGCATGGTCACCTCCAACGAGCCGGGATTCTATCTGACGGACGGCTTCGGCATCCGGCTGGAAAACCTGATCGTCTGCCGGGAGGACACCCAAAATGAGTTTGGCCGCTTCCTCTCCTTTGAAACGCTGACGCTGGTGCCCTTTGACCGGGACGCCATCGATATCTCCCTGCTGAATGAGCGGGAGAAGGCCCTGCTGAACGCCTATCACCAGCGGGTCTATGAGTCCCTTGTCCCCCACCTCCCGGAAGAGGAGGCCGCCTGGCTCCGCCAGGTGACGCTGCCCTTGTGATCGAAAAAACCCGCTGATTTCAGAGAAATCAGCGGGGATTTTTTATTATCTCGCCTTTCTGTCCCACAGCGCCAGCAAAAGCCCGCCCAGCACGATGGCAGCGTCCGCCAGGTTCCAGACATAGCGACCCAGCTTCGGCAGCTTGGGAAACTGAACATAATCATAGACCCGCTTGTACCGCAGCCGCTCATAGAGGTTGCTGACACCGCCCCCCAGAGCCAGTCCGGCCCCCAGGGCATTCCGTCCCCGGAACAGCCACACCAGCGGCAGGATCAGGATGGACAGCGCCGCCACCATCTGCCGCCCCATGGGCAGGCTGAAGGCCGCGCCCTCGTTCCACAGGGCCGTCAGCCGGACCCAGCCATGCCAGAAGTCCCGTCCGTCCCGGCCGGGACGGTTCAAAACACGCCGCACCCCCACGCAGGCGGCCAGCACCGCCAGAGCGATGAACATGGTCATTTTCCGCCCTCCTTGGCCTTTTCCATGGCGGAGCGCACCGCCTCATTTCTGGCGTTTTTCTGATTGTTCTGCCAGAGAGTGTCGCCGATCTGCCGCTTGACCTCCGTCATCTCCTCATGGAAGGCGGAGGCTGACAGCCGCAGCGCCCCGTGGCCCAGGATGATGACCTGCTCCGGCCCGTCGGAGGTGGCCACCCGCACCCGGTGCTGCCGCCCGATCTCATAGGTGGCCCGCTCGATATAGGCGTCTGCCGTTTCCGCCTCCTTGGTGTAGACGATGGTGATGTTGTGGTATTTTTCCACGCTGCCAAGGCCGCCTTTGACCTTGTAAGCGTCAAACACCAGGATGACCCGGCACTTCCGGTAACCCTGATAGTCGCACAGCAGGTCGCAAAGCTTCTTTCGGGCGGCGTCCAAATTCTCCGCCGCGATCTTTTTCAGCTCGTCCCAGGCGAAGATGATATTATAGCCGTCCACCAGCAGATACTCCTCCCCGGAGAAGGCCCGCTTCAGCTCCCGGCGTGTCTCCGGGCTGTTGTCTGCCTCCGGGCGGCGGGGGGCCTTGGGCGGGATGAACTCCCGGCGCTTCACCGTGCCGTAGGTCCGCTCAAAAATGGCCTGCAATTCCTTGTCCTGTTCCACGGTCCCGGCGTAGGCGCTGGTCTCCCGCCGCCGGGGCGCGGCAGTCTCCGTCACCGCTTCCGTGCCGTCCGCTCTCCAGCCGCTGTCCACCTGGGCACGCTCCGCCACCTCCCGCCAGGGGATCACCACCCCCGCGCCGTGGGCGCAGAAAACGGAATCCGCCGTGTTCTCCACGTCCCGCTCCGCATCGTAGCCGATGGCTTCCATGACCTTCTCCGCCTCGCCGCAGGGGAAATATCCCGCCGGGACGCAGCTCAGCCGTCCCCGGCCCCGGGTATAGGCCGCTACCTCCCGGGCATAGTCCCGCAGCGGGGCCACCGGGGCACGGCCCGTGAGGACCGTCTCCTCCCCCACCGTCTCCGGCGGATCCATCTCGCCGTTCATCTGCTGGATGTCCGTCATGGCCCGGCCCACCTGTTCGGCGGGGATCTCCAGTCGGAAGCGGTACCACGGCTCCAGCAGCACGCTTTCCGCCTGCATCAATCCATGGCGCACCGCCCGGTAAGTTGCCTGCCGGAAATCGCCGCCCTCGGTGTGCTTTTCGTGGGCCCGGCCGGCGATCAGCGTGATCCTTATATCCGTGATGGGCGAGCCGGTCAGCACGCCCAGATGTTCTTTTTCCAGAAGGTGGGTCAGGATCAGGCGCTGCCAGTTGAGATCCAGCTTGTCCGTGGAGCAGACGCTGCCCACCCGCACGCCGCTGCCCGGCTCGCCGGGTTCCAGCAGCAAATGGACCTCCGCGTAGTGCCGCAGCGGCTCAAAATGGCCGATGCCCTCCACCGTGTTCGCGATGGTCTCCCGGTAGCACACCGCCCCGGTGCCGAAGGCCACCTCCATACCCAGCCGCTCCCGTATGAGCTTTTGCAGGATCTCCATCTGCACCTCGCCCATGAGCTGGATGTGGATCCCCCCATTGTTCCAGACGATGTGGAGCTGGGGGTCCTCCTCTTCCAGCAGCCGCAGCTTCTGTACGGCGGTGTGGGGGTCCGTGCCGTCCGTCAGTTCCACACGGTAAGTCAAAACCGGCTGCAAGAGCGCTCCGGCCCAGTCCGGCTCACAGCCCAGCCCCTGACCGGGGAAGGTGCGGCTCAGGCCCGTCACCGCCACCACGCTGCCGCTCTCCACCGTGTCCACCGGCTGGAACTTTGTCCCGGAATAGAGCCGGATCTGGTCCGCCTTTTCCTGCCAGGTGTCGCCGCCGTCTCTGCCGGTGAGCAGGTCTTTCACCCGCAGTGTTCCGCCGGTGACTTTCAGATGGGTCAGCCGGGCGCCCCGGGCGTCCCGGGTGATCTTGAAGACCTTGGCCCCGAACTCCGCCGGATAGATGGGCTGGGGCGCAAAGCGCTCCACCCCGGCGAGGAGTTCCTCCACCCCTTCCAGCTTCAGTGCGGAGCCGAAAAAGCAGGGGAATAGCTTGCGCTGGGCAATGAGCATGGAAATGGCGCCGTCCGTCACCGTGCCGGTCTCCAGATATTGTTCCAGCACCGCCTCGTCGCACACGACGGCCTCTTCCAGCATCGTCGCCGCGTTGCCGAAGTCCACACAGCCGCCGTCAAGGCTTTCTTTCAGGTGCGAGAGCAGCGCTTCCCGCTCCGCTCCCGCCAAGTCCATTTTGTTGACAAAGAGGAACGTGGGCACATGGTAGCGCTCCAGCAGCTCCCAGAGAGTCCGGGTGTGGCCCTGCACACCGTCGGTCCCGGAGATGACCAGCACGGCGCAGTCCAGCACCTGAAGCGTCCGCTCCATCTCGGAGGAAAAGTCCACATGGCCCGGGGTGTCCAGCAGGGTGATCCGGGTGTCCCCCAGATCCAGCACCGCCTGCTTGGAGAAAATGGTGATGCCCCGCTGGCGCTCCATGCTGTCCGTATCCAAAAAAGCGTCCTGATGGTCCACCCGCCCCAGGCGGCGGATGGCGCCGCCCCGGTAGAGCAGCGCCTCGGACAGCGTGGTCTTTCCCGCGTCCACATGGGCCAGGATGCCTATACAAACCTGTTTCATGGCAAAATCTCTCTCATCCGCCGGACCACGCCGGCTGGTTTTTTCTGATGACATTCCCGCCGGCGGCCCCGCGAGCGATAGCGCGCCGCGGCCGGCATAACGATCACTTTGCGGTTATTATGCCAGATTTTCCGCCATTGTTCAAGAGGCGCTGCCGCATACCGGGAAAAAGGTCTCCTTTTCCCCTCCGTCTTTCCCACAGATTTCATAAAAATTTATTTTTCTCCATCCCGTCCTCTTGGTCACCCCTCCAATTTTGGAGGATCTTCCCGATTTTGGATTGACTTCTTTTCTTCACTGTGCTACACTTCACCCATCTAAACCGCAAGAATCCTACGAAAGGGCAGGTGGACATGATGACCGCTTTCTTCCAGGCTTTCATGAACGCGTCCGCGCAGGCAAACTGCGCCGCTTCCGTATGCCCTTCTGCCGATTTCTCCAATATCGCTCTGATTCTGGACGCCAGCCTGCTGGCGTCCATTATTATTTTGCCCCTGTTTCTGCTGGGGCTGCACAACGATTTATACCGAATCCCGGAATAGCGTGGCTCTTTTCGGACTTTAAAAGCCCGGATATGAGGAAACCAGCGGCTCCGTCGATTCGGCGGGGCCGCTTTCTTTATCTGTTTTTGACCGCGACTGTCCGGCCGGCAGACACGGTGAAAAAATAAAAACACTTCAGGAAAGCGAGACAACAACCATGGAATTTGTAAATTTTGTTATGGCCCTCTCCCCCATCATCGTTGTGCTGGTGGGCATCCTGGGCTTTAAGCAGTCCGCCAAAAAAGTATCTCCGGTCGCGTTTTTGTGGACGCTGGTCCTGGCTTTTACCTATTTCAACGTAGATCATCTCTCCTTCGCCGACATGGTGAAGGTTTTGGACCCCCTGGTGTGGAAGGGCATCAAGGAAGGCCTGAAGAT